>DASYBA010000313.1:0-5776 GCA_036501005.1 Candidatus Xenobia bacterium
GATCAGGTCGGCCGATAGATTCGGTGGATCGCCCAGCGGACCGGGTCATGAGCCCGTCAGATCCTCCGGGGCCAGCTCCGCCATCTCGACGACCTCCTCCAGGGACATCCCGGATTGCAACAGGCGGCGGGCCATCCGAACACGACGCTCCCGTTCCTGCTTCGTCTGTTCCACGGCCTGCTTTTTGAGTTCCTCGGCCTGCTTTCTGAGTTCCTCGTCGGTCGGTAGCATCGTCCCGTCCGGGAGAAACCATCGCAGCCACCTGCCGTGCACACCCAAGTGCAAAGGCAGCGACTGGCAGGGAATCCGGCCCGACGCCAACGCGGCCACCGGACGGTACACGCCATCGATACGGTGCCACGCCTCGAACCGCTGGTTCTCGGTGTCGTAGATGCCGTAGTCAGGCGTCTGGAAGATTGTCTCGTAGAAATCTTTCTTGGTCGTCCGATCCGTCACTTCCGTCGAAGGCGACAGAAGTTCGACGATCAGAGTGGGCTTCAATCCGTTCTCGGCGGGGATCACCCATGACCCCTGCATCGTCCATTCCCCACCGTTGACCACGTAGAAGTCGGGGCCCTTGGCCTTCGCCGGCCGTGTCTGATAGTAGACGAACGAATTGACGCCGATGAAGGCCTTCAGACCCTGCTCAGCCAGGAATCGTCGCAAGGGCTGCCTGAGGTACATCTCCGCCTGGGTCGTGTGGTTGTCGTTGTCCATGGGCACACCATCCGAGACGGGCAAGTTCCTCCAGGTGATGAGCCGCTCTGTAGACTTTCGTTCTATACTCATGGCTTCTCCTCAACGCCGGAGGTGGCGTAGCTCGAGGGCGACAGCCCCGTCGGCAGACAGTATCGCACGGACCTTTTGCGGCACTGTGTCCCTTCATGACCATTCTACGCTCGGACATGTAACTACTTTGCGTTCCATCGACGGCCGAGGGCGGCGGTCCACCGCATCTCGCCGCCGAGACCTTCGACCAGCACTACAGGGCAGAGCGTGCGCGTTCAAAGTCTGGGTCTTGCCCGTCCCCGGAGCCCCATGCAGCGGCGCCGCTCGTCAGTGCCAACGTGTGCGTGCCGGAATAGAAGTTGTTGGGCGAAACTCAGCGCGGGTCTCCCGCAACTGGTGGATACACGGCCAGGCATTAACGCCCCTGTAACGTGGGGTCACCAATCGGCAAAGAGTCGGCAACTGGGGGTTCACGCAGCCCAAGTACTCTTGCGCTGGACGTTTCATGGTACAATGGCGAAGGAGGGCGACATGCTGACCCCAAAGCGCAGGGATGCCACAATCTATCCGACGTCCGACGGGAAGCCGATGGCTGAGACGGACCTCCATAGAGACCAGATGATCGGGCTGATTCTTGCCCTGCAGGACCACTTCCGCGACCGCGAGGATGTCTACGTCACAGGCAACCTCCTCATGTTCTATGAGGAAGGCAGCAAGCACCGCCACCTCTCCCCGGATGTGATGGCCGTGTTCGGCATTCCCAAACACGAGCGCGACGACTACCTCATGTGGGAGGAAGGCAAGGCGCCCGACGCGGTGGTGGAAATCACCTCCAAGTCCACCCGAGCCGAGGACCTGGGCCACAAGAAGGAGCTTTACCGCGCTCACGGCGTGCGGGAGTACTACATCTTCGATCCGCTCAGGGAGTATCTCCCCGCCCAGTTGCAGGGTTATCGGCTGGTCGGAGGCGAGTATATCCTGCGGCGCGGCACGCGCCGGCTCGTCAGCCGTGTTCTGGGCCTGGAGCTACGAGTCGTCAACGACGTCTTACGGCTCTACGATCCCAAGTCAGACCGTCTTCTGCCCGTCCCCGCCGAGGTCTTCCAGCAGTGGCGGCAGGAGCGCCAGCGGGCTGATACTGAGCGCCAGCGGGCTGAAGCTGAGCGCCAGCGGGCTGAAGAGGCCACGCAGCGGGTTGTTGAACTCGAACGTCGACTACGAGAGCTGGAGGGCGCCTGACAAAAGCCGCGGCCAACCTCTGCGGGACGAATTGAGGCCGATGAAGGCCTTCAGACCCTGCTCGGCCAGGAATCGTCGCAAGGGCTGCCGCAGGGAGGGGCAAGTTCCTCCAGGTGATGAGCCGCTCGGTGGACTTTCGTTCTATACTCATGGCTTCTCCTCACCGGCGGACGTGGTCCGCGAGCGCAGCTCGAGGGCGACAGGCCCTTCGGCAGACAGTATCGCACGGACCGTGTCCCTTCATGACCATTCTACGCTCGGAAATGTAACTACTTTGCGTTCCATCGACGGCCGAGGTCGGCGCGGCTGCTCGAACAGCCAATCGTCCCAGGCCTCAACGGAACTGACAGCGAGGCCAACTGTTGCAACGACCCTGCCTCCGGTCATTGCTTTCTCGGACGTGGACTTCCCAGGTCTGCCCCACGCAACCCCGTCAATTTGAGAACAGTTTCCTCGTCGAAGCCGTTTGCGAGCATCTCCCGGGCCACGTCGGCCCGTCCCTCGGCACGTCCCTCAGCCTGTCCCTCGGCGCGTCCCTCGGCCTGTCCCTCGGCTCGTCCCTCGGCACGTCCCTCAGTCCTTCCTTTGGCCTCCCCTTCGTCCCTGGCTGCCCCCACCTCGCTAGCCCACTGATGTTCAGCTTTCTCCCGCTCCTCGATTTCATACCGGATAGCCTCGTCGGCGTAGGCTTCCTTCATCGACTCGATCGCCATGCGATACTCCTCCTCTTCCAAGAGCTCGACCGGCAGAGGCTCGGCCCCGCTCTCATAGATGTCGCCGAATTTGAGAATCTCAAGCCATCTCTCGAAGCGGTTGCGCAGAGGCCGGCCTCGCCTGAACTTCGAAAGCTCTATGTAATGTATCTCGAGGATGTCGCTAAGTTCGCGATTGTGCTGCGCATCGTGAAAGCGATACCGGGTGTGCAGATCCTCGAGATCCGGGAACAAGGTGTAGTCCAGTAGGGAGATGCCGACCGTCCGTTTGACGACACCGAATCTGGCCCCTTTGGCCAACTGTTCGGTAAACAATCTCGCCAGATAGTATAAGGACCTTTGGATATAGTCGGCTCTGGCGGCAAGCTGCACCTCGATGTTGTAGAGGCGGCCCACATGGTCGCGGCACTTGAGGTCCAGCACCAGCCCGCGGTCTCCAACATGGCTCTTGGGTAAACCGGGGTTGAGAACGTCCACGTGGGCGATTCGCTCGCCGCCATCCAAGCCGAGAATGGCATTGACCAGCGACCGAAGGACTCGTTCGTTCTTTGGTGCGGCGAATACGAACTTGAAGACGACGTCGTTGAGCAAACTGTGCCTGGGCATGCCTTGATTATAGGGTCCGGTTCATGCCCACGCAAGCGTCCCGGGCTCGGGTCAGGCATTCGTCATGGGTTGACCACCAGGCGGTACTGCTGATACCGCTCCTGGCCGCCGGATGAGGTCGTCGAACACAACTACCTCTTCTGGGCGGCAGGCAAGGCGCCCGACCCGCCCAGCGCAGCCACGTCAGAAGCCCGCCGCCACATCATTCGGGGCGAGCTGCGCCAACAGGCGGCGGGCCATGCGAACCCGTCGCTTCCGTTGCTGCTTGGTCTGTTCCTCGGCCTGCTTTCTGAGTTCCTCGTCGGTCGGCAGTCAGCGCCTGGTAGAGGTATCGCACAGCGTCCAGATCCGAGCCACGCCCAAACACCCGAAGACGGCCCTTGCAACCGTGAGGATCCTCTGCCACGTGGTGGGTGCCGCAGCATCAGCCTTTGCGCCGCCTCCGATGCCGCGGCTTCGTGAACATTGCACGGGTCAGCAGCCCGCAGGAAGAACTTTCAACTCTCGGCGTCACATCGAGAAAGGCTCGCAGGCCGGCCAGGTCTCGAGGAGACCAGCGGGTTGCGGCCTTCACCTCGATGGCCACGCACGCTCCCCCCTTTGAAGTAGATGGCCCGTCTGAAGTAGATGGCCCGTCCGGCCAGGCTCTCGGTATACCCCCTTGAGGAGCGAGAAGTTGGCCGATCCGGACAGCAGGAAGCGCCCCGGCGTTCGTTCCTGGTCGACTATGCGCTAGATGGCCGTCAGCAGCTCGGGGCATTTCTGTGCTTCGTCGACCGTGATGGGCGCTGGTCCCGCCAAGAGCGCCTCGGGGTTCTCGCGGGCGGAGACCCGCTGGCCCACTGTTGAATTCGTCAACCGAGACAACCAGCGGGCTGATCGGCGGGCGGCCCGTTATCGCCCCGGGAGCAACTCGAACCCCTGGCCGCCGAAATGCGCATCGAAGGCAAAGGCACGGCCTATCCCGCCGTCTCGCATGGCCTCGAAGCTGGTCCAGTCCGTCAAGCTGATCTTCCTGGCATCGGCCGCTAACAGGGCGCTCATGGCCCGCTGGTACAAGCCATCATCAATCCATATGACCTCCAACAGGGGCACGAGGCTCTGGTGGAACAGCCGCACCGTCTTCATGCCCGTCCGGGCCTGCAATAGCGAGATGGTCTCCTGCAGCACGAAGGATGAGGTCACCAGAGTGGCCCGTTCGCTTTCGAGATGGCCTAACTGTTCTACCGCCGATTCATGGGAGGGATCGTCTCTGACCATTAGGGCGTATAGCGCAGAAGTGTCAATGAATATCGATTTCATGTCCATACATCGAGACGAGCACGTCATCGTGCCGCCGGCTAACATGATCCCTCTTGCCATGAGGGTCGCGTCCACTGCCTATCGCCGCCCAGGCCCGCGCCCACAGGTCGTCCCGTTGTGTCGCTGACAGCAGCAACTCCACGCCCTGGCGCACGAGTTCAGAAATGGACTGGTGACGGGTGGCAGCCAGCGCCTTCAATTTTTCATACTGTTCCTCGGGCAACTGGACCTGGGTTCTTAACATCGGTTGGTGCTCCCATGTAGGCATCCTGATGTCTACATGCTAACATGAGCGGGAGATGGCCGTCAATGCAATTGCCATCGGGAAGTCAGTCGGCCAGATCCTCTGGAGCCAGCTCCGCCATCTGCACAGGCGGTCCACGAGGCCTCAGATGACCCAACTGGCCCCCTGTCCATCCCGACAGGGTATGTCGAGCACCGTGCCCTTGTCGTCCACGTAATCCTTCTCACGGACCGGGTTGAGCAGCACCACATCCTGCGGCGAAGCACGCGCCGGCTGGTCAGCCGTGTTCTGGGCCTAGAGCTACGGGTCACCGCAAAAGCGTCCTCGGCGCCTGGTAAGCGGTAATGCGGAAGGACTTGGCTGAGGCCACGCCAAGGTAGGCCCCATGCTGGAGCCAACCTGGGACCCGAGCCAGATCCCGCATCCCGACGTGTCTCACATTGCGACGGAGGATGGAGCGCCGGTGGACAACATCTTCTCCGAGAAGCAGATGCGGCTCCTGACCACGGCCCTGTATGCCTCATGGCGGCCGGACGGAGAGCGCAAGTTCGGCGCCTTCGCCAACGTCGGTCTCTTCAGCAGCCCGGATGTCCCACCCGTGGTACCGGACGTCATGGTGAGTCTGGATGTGACCACCCCGACGTATCCGAAGGAAAAGAGCGAGCGCACGTATTTCATCTGGGTGCGTGGGAAGTCCCCTGAGGTGACGATTGAGGTGGTGTCCAATCGTGAAGGGGGGGAGGTCCAAAAGCTTGAGCGATATGCCGAGATGGGGGTCGCCTACACCGCCATCCACGATCCGGATTTGCTGCTGTCGAAACGACCGCTGCGAGTATACGAGCTGCGGGGGAGGCACTATGTCGAAATGCTGCCGCCTTTCTGGCTGGAGGACGTGGGCTTGGGGCTGACCCTGTGGGAGGGAACGTTCGAAGACACCACGGCC
>DASYBA010000314.1:0-2769 GCA_036501005.1 Candidatus Xenobia bacterium
CGCACACCTTGGCCGCCCCGCTCACGCTGATGTCGGACAGCGGCTGGCCCTCTACCAGCGTCCACTCCCGAATGAGAAAGTAGTCAGCGTCGACGCCCTGCACGCTGGTATACCAGTTCTGCCCGGAATACACCACCTGGAAATTGCGGCGCACCAGCGGCGAGACGTAGCGAACCGATTCGCACTGTTCCGCCACGGCCGCCACGTCGGCGGCCTTCAGATTGAGGTAGGTGCCTGTCCCGCCGCGCACGCCCCCCTGGTTGGCCACCCCGGGAAAGAGGAAGATGACGTTCGTCCCCATGGTGGCAATGGCGTCCTGTACGCTCTGCTGCGCGCCCTGACCGAGCGAGACCATGGTGATGACCGCCGCCACCCCGATGATGATGCCCAGCATGGTCAGGAACGTGCGGAACTTGTTGCGCCCCAGCGCTCGCCATGCCACCCGGATGATCATCGCCAGCCGCATGTCAGGGGGCGGTCTGCGCCTGGGCGACCATCATCTGCACCGCCTCGTCGGCCACCAGCAGGCCATCCCGGAAGCGCAGGATGCGACGGCAGTAGCCGGCAATGTCGAGTTCGTGGGTCACCAGCACGATGGTGATGCCGCGCTCGGCATTCAACCGCTGGAACAGGGCGAGAATCTCTATCGAACGAGCCGTGTCCAGATTGCCGGTCGGTTCGTCCGCCAACAACAAGGACGGGCGGTTCACCAGTGCGCGGGCGATGGCCACCCGCTGCTGCTCGCCGCCAGAAAGCTGGGTCGGCATGTGATGCGCCCGCGCCTCCAATCCGACCAGCGTCAGGCACTCCATGGATCGCTCCCGGCGCTCCCGGGCGGACACCGGCGGTCCATACATGAGCGGCAGCTCGACATTCTCCAGGGCACTGGTGCGGGCCAGCAGATTGAACCCCTGGAACACGAATCCGATCTTCTCGTTGCGAATGCGGGCCAGTTCGTCCTTGTCCATGCGGCTGACCTCGACGCCATCCAGCACGTAGCGGCCCTGCGTCGGGCGATCCAGGCACCCCAGCATGTTCATCATGGTCGATTTGCCACTGCCGGATGGCCCCATGATGGCCAACAGCTCACCCTTGGAAATATCGAACGAGACCCCCCGCAAGGCGTGCACCTCGACCTCGCCCATCTGGTAGACCCGGGTCAGGCCTTCAACCTGGATGACGGTTTCCACCTAGAACATCCGGCGCGGCATGGGCCCCCGGCTGGGACTCCCCGACGGCCCGACCTCGGTCACGATGACGGCCTGTCCCGGCTGCACGCCCCCCCCCACGATCTCGGTGTTGGTCCCGTCGGTGATGCCCGTCTTAACGTCTATCGGTTGCGGGCGCGTCTCCACCAGCACCCACACCCGGCCCTGGTGGACCTGGGTGCGGTGGTGTCCCTCACCGCCCCCCGGGCCGTCCCAAGGATGGTGATGGTGCGGGTGGGGGTGCTCCTCGGGTGAGCCTGACGCCCCCGGGGTCGAGGTCGAGGTGGGCTGGTAGTCGGCCTCGTCAGGATGGAACCGGAGGGCCATGCTAGGCACCAGCAGGACGTCGTGCCGGGCCTGGACCAGCAGCGACAGGTTCGCGGTCATGCTGGGGAGCAGCTTCAGACGAGGATTGTCGACGCTAATGACGACCTGGTACGTCACGACGTTGTTGACGATGGTCGAATTGTCCCTCACCTGGCTGACGACCCCCTGGAAAGTCTCATTCGGATAGGCGTCGACCGTGAAGGTTGCTTTCTGGCCGTTGTAGACCTGGGCCATGTCGGATTCGTCCAGGTTGGCCAGCACCTGCATCTTGTGCAGGTCGGTGGCCAGCGAGTAAAGCTGCGGGGTCGTGAGCGAGGCGGCCACGGTCTGGCCTGGGTCCAGGTTGCGGGCAATGACCACCCCGTCGACGGGCGAGCGGATGACGCAGTACCCCAGGTTGACGCTGGCCAGCTTCAAATTGGCCTGCTGCTGCTTGACCGCTTGCTGGGCAGAGGCCACCGAGGCCCGGCCGGCAGCCACCGAAAAGCGGGCCGCCTCCTCTTTCTGTCGGGCGGCTTCGACCCCGGTGCGCGCACTGGTCAACGTTACCCGGGCGCTATCGATGGCGGCCTGGGCCACCCCCAACCCGGCGCGGGCGTTTTCCACGTCGGCCTGCGCGGTCAGCCAGGCGGTACGGTCGGTATCCACCTGGCTTTGCGGAATCAAGTCTCGCTTGCGGAGGGGCACGTCCCGGTCGTACGTCAACTTGTTGACGGCCGCGGTGGCTTCGGCCTTGTGGATGGCCGCCCGGGCCGAGCCGCGGTTGGCCTGCGCCGACGCGATCCCGACCTGGGCGCTGGCGACCGCGGCCTGGGCCGTCGCCACCGACGCCTGGGCGCTCTTCAGATTGGCCATGGTATTGTCCAGGTTGGCGATGGCGTTGTTCACGCCGGCGATGGCAGAGTCGAGCTGGGCCTGGGCCTGTTCACGCTGGGTCTCGAAGGTAGACGGATCGATACGGGCGATGATCTGTCCTTTGTGAACAGGGCTATTGAAATCCACGAACATCTTCTGCACGATGCCGGACACCTGGCACCCCACCGAGATGGTGTGGATAGGCTGGACGGTGCCCGTCGTCACGACGTCCTGCTCCACGTCGCCCTGGCTGGCGGGCCGGGTCTCGAAGCGAGGTTGCTTCTCCCTGGCGGCGTAGCTGCGGTACCAGAATACGCCACTGGCCACCAGTGCCACCACCAACACGACCTGGAACGTCCTCATGAAAGGTTTCACGCTG
>DASYBA010000315.1:0-7811 GCA_036501005.1 Candidatus Xenobia bacterium
CGGAGGAGCAGCTTCCACCGTGAAGATACCGCTCACCCCTTGGCGCCGCTGACCCCCAAGGGAGACGCCTTCCGACCTGTCGGCATGTTCAAGCGCGGCGCCCTCAAAAACGTGGTGCTGCTGGAGCGGGTGGCCACCGGAGAGCGCCTGGTCGGCCACCACTTCACGGTGTCCGCCACCGCCGACCTTTTCCAGGTGCGACTGCGGGAGTCCGGCCTGGCCCGGGCGCTCTCGCAGTTGGCGCACCCCAACGTAGCGCCGTTCCGGGGCACCAAGGGCGGGTGGTTTCTCTTCGCGCTGGTGGAGGGCTGCCCCCTCGATCACTACGCCAGCATCCCGGTGCCGTGGGCCATGTGGTGGCTGCGCGACATGCTCTACTGCCTGTCGGCCTTGGCGGAGCAGGATCTCTGCATCCGGGGCTTCGATCCGAGCGACTTCGTGGTGAGCGGCAACCACCTCGTGCTGACCGACCTGGGCCTCTTGGAGCAGGTCGAGCCCGAGACGGCAGCCCTGTCGCGGGGACCGGCGCGCCTCGCGTTCATGGCCCCGGAGGCGCGCCACGCCATCCTGCCCGATGCTCGCCAGCACCTCTACTCGGCTGCCGCCGTGTGCTGGTGGATGCTGCTGGGCGAGGCCCCGCGGGAAGACCCTCGGGGGCTGCGGGAAGAGATGTCCCGGCGGGGCGCGGCGTGTCCGGCGGAGCTCGCCGACCTGCTGGCCGACATGATGGAGTTCAACCCCCAGAGACGCCTTACCAACATCGACGCCGCCCTGGATCGACTCTTCCATGCCCCGGACATGAGCTCGCTAGCGCCTCCCTCCCCAGCCCGCCCGTGGTCTCTGCCGGGCAGCGACAGCATGGAGGGCTGGGAGATGCCTGGAACGCACCCCGCGGAGCTGCCCGACCAGGAGCCCCCTCAGCCCTCGGGCTACGTGCCCCGCGCGCCTTTGGCGGCCCGGCCGGTCACCCGTCCCGTCCTGGCCATGGCTGCCGCAGTCCTGGTCGTCGTCCTCTTGGCCGGCCTGCACCGGACGCCCGTGGCGCCGACTCGGCCTCCGCTTCTGACGGTGACCGCGGGGCGCCTCGACGAGCAGCGGCCGGGACACATGCCGGAGTGGCAGACGGTGGCCGAAGTCACGGATGCGGGCGTCACCCTGGTGGCGGCCGATCGCCAGCATGAGACCATCCTCACCTACCTGGCCGGAACCTTGGCGCTGGAGCCTCGCAGCGTCGTCCGGTTCCTCACCACCTCGCCGTGGCGGGTTCAACTGCTGCAAGGCGCCATGCGCGTGAGTCTCGGCCGGCTGCCCGACCTGGATGTGCTGTGCGGCTCGGCGAGTGTCGAGTGTGGGGTGCCCTTTGTCGGGGACCTGCGGGCCGGACCGTCGGGCGACCGGGTGCAATGGCGAGAGGGGACGGCGACGCTGCAAGACGGCAGTCGCACCGTGCAACTGGGCCCCCAGCCCGGGGCCCTGGCCCGGAAAGATGGCCAGAGCTGGTCGGTGGTGGCCGCACCATGAGGTGGTGGTGGCTGTGGCTCGTCATGACCTTGCCCGTGGGAGCCCAGGGTCGCGTCGATCCGATCTCCGGCGAGCTGAAGGATCCGGTCACCGTGACCGTGGCGGCCGACCCCCGGCTGCGAGGCGGCACCATGTCGGTCCGGGAGCCCGGCGGGGCGTGGCAGGAGGTCGGGCCGTACGTCGGTTTCCACGACGCCATCGTGCTGGAGAACCACGTCCACTATGAGGTCAAGGTCGAGAAGCCGGATTTCTGGAGCATCGCCTGGGGCAGCAACACCATCACCCCCATCAGCGAAGCGGATGCCCATCCGCTCATCGAGGTCGAAGAGAACGAGACCGCCCTTCCGAACACCCCCCACATCGTGCTGGTCGCGGTGCTGACGGGCCTTCCCGTGCTCGGCCTCGTGCTATGGGGGTGGCGCCGACTGGCCCGAGGGGTGCGGCGGCCCCATGAGCTGACGGCGGCGGAGCAGACGGCCAGCCGGCTGCGCTCCCACACCCGAGTCGAGTTGCCTGCCGACCTGCGCATCGGTCAGTACCACATCATCGACCTCCTGGGCGAGGGCGGCATGGCGTCGGTCTACAAGGTCGCCGATGGCCAGGGCCGCCTCTTTGCCATGAAGATCCCGTACGCCTCGGTGTGCCAGGATGACACCTTCGTCAAGCGGTTCCGGCGGGAGGTCGCCATCGCCGTGACGTTTCGCCACCCGCACATCATCCAGGGTCTGGAAGAGGGTATCTACCGGGCCGAGGAGGGCTTCGAGGTGCCGTACCTGGTGATGGAGCTGGCCCTCGGCAAGATGCTGGACGCCTGGCTGGACGACCGCTCGGACGCCGGACTCCCGCCGGACATCCCCATGGCCTTCCAGGTGGGCAAGTCGGTGGCAGAAGCCTTGGCGGCCGCCCATCAGAAGAACATTGTGCACCGCGACATCAAGCCCTCCAACGTCATCATCGACGATCGCCAGCAGATCAAAGTGCTAGACTTCGGCATCGCCCGGGTCACCGACCACAACACCGTCCTCACCACCGGCGGCGCCATCGGCACGCCCGCGTTCATGGCCCCGGAGCAGTTGTCGCACAGCCGTCCGGTCGACGCCCGGGCCGACCTCTACGCGCTGGGCGTGACGCTTTACTGCGCGTGCACCTATGAGATTCCGTTCTGGCACGATGACGTGAGCGTCATGGTGATGCGCAAGCTCACCGAGGTGGCGCGCCCGGCCCGGGAGCTCAACCCGAGAATTCCGCCGGCCCTCGACGCCATCATCCGCAAGCTGATGTGGCGGAAGCCGGACAACCGCTTCCGATCCGCCGTCGACGTCCTGGCCGCCCTGGAGCAGGCTGAGAGGTCTCCGGAGCGAACTCCGCTCGGGTGCGAGAATCAAGCTCTGGAAATGCCCATCGTGGTGGACGAACCGTGATCAAGGCCCTCATCCTCGACTACGGGGGGGTCCTCTCCTATCCTCAGCCGGCGCAGGCCGTCGATGCCATGGTAGCGGCCTCCGGTTGTCCGCGTGAAGCTTTCGTGGAGGCCTACTGGCGGCACCGGGAGGCGCTGGACCGGGGGCTGGACCCCGGCGAGTACTGGCGAACCGTCCTCGGCGAGGCGGGCGGGCGTCCGCAGGACGCCGGTCGGCTCCTGGAGCTGGACCTGGCCTCGTGGTTGCATCTCCGCCCAGAAATGTGGGACCTGGCGGCGACTTTCCGGCGGCGGGGGGCGACCGCCATCCTGTCCAACAACTGGCCGGTCTTCATGACTCGGCTGCGCGCGGTTCGGCCCCTGGCAGACTGGTTCGATACCGTGGTGGCCTCGTACGAGGTCGGCATGGTCAAGCCCAGCCCGGAGATCTTCCACCTGTGTCTGGAGCGCCTGGGGCAGCCGGCCGACGCCGCGCTGTTCGTCGACGACAACCGGGACAACGTGGAAGCGGCCCGCGCGGTGGGCATGCAGGGGCTCTGGTTCCGGGGGCAGGACGACCTGGCACCGCTTCAGGACATGTTAAAATTTGTCGAAAGAGTAGACTGATCGACCCGCCTGCGTGACAAGACGCCCAGAAAGAGATGTCGGAGGCGTGGATGAACCTGGCGTCGCGCGGCTTGGCGACCATGGTGATGCTCGGGGCTTCGTTGGCTCCGAGTCTTTACGCGCCTGCGCAAGCGGCAACGCAGCCCGAGATGGTCACGGTGGTGCCCAGCGAGCACTACGATGGACCCGCGCAGCTCATCGACGGCATGATGAAGGGGCAGATCAGCCCTGCCGACCAGGCGCAAATTCAACAACACCTCCAGCGCATCGATCCGGACGTGTTGAAGACCGTGGCGCACAACGGGACGAAGATCGTGGTCTTGAAGTCGGGTCAGACCCCGTACGACCTGGGGCTGAAGCACGTCGACACCGACGACCGGGACCTGAGCAAACCGGACGTTCAGGCCATGTATCGACAGGCAGCCGATACGGCCCTGGCTCGGACCGACGCCCAGTACGGCCAGGAGATTCACGGCCTGGAGTCGCAGATCGAGGCCCGCCAGGCGCAAATCCGCCAGGACTTCAAGCCCGCGCCGTCGAGCGGCGGCGGCATGTTGGGGTTGGCTTCGGTGATGAACAGCGCCGAAGGCCAGATGGCCATGGACCCACAGCTTCAGGGCCTGCAAGACCGCCTCGGCACGGTGGAGGGCAAGAGCTTCGGGCAGGCTTGGGATCAGATGATGAAGACCAACGGCACCCACGTGGAGCCGTACACTCCCCCGCAGACCGGCAACGTCCTGGCCGACGCGCAGATGGCCGCCCAGCCGGTGAGCCTGGAAGACATCGCCTGGCAGCACGGGGCGCGCACCCCGGCCGAGCGACAGCAGTTCGTCTCCCAGCTCGAGGGCTTGAACGGCAAACGGGTGGATACCCTGCAACAGCAGTTCGTGCAGGACCCTGAAAGCCACTTCACTGGGCAGGCCTACGAGAAGCTGCCATCGGCCCAGCGTCCCTTCCATCCAGACGAGCACCTGCTGGTGCCCAACTATTACTTCTATCGGAACAACCCCGACCATGCGACCGAGAAGCCGCAGATCATGAACCACGAAGACTACGATTCCGAGACCGAGTGGAAGAGCGGCCAGATCGTCGGCGAGTACTACCAGGACTTCAACACCATCGTCTATCAATCGGGCCACCTGGACAAGAACGACGAGGGATCCGATACGCCGCAGCACGAGGTGGGCCACGCCTACAAGGCGGCGTTGAAGGCCAAGGACCCTTCGTTCTACCAGACCTGGGAGACGAAGTGGAAGGCGCACTACGACGACAAGTCGCAACCCAAGCGGTTCCCCACCGAGTACGCGGCCTGGAGCGAGGAAGAATACTACGCCGAGGACTTCTCCGCATGGTTCTCGGGCCGCCAGGCGGTGGTGACGGGCCCCGATCAGACGGGAGCGACTTTAATGCAACAGTCGTTGGCAGAGGCCCACAAGCTGGCCCACTAAGGAAACACATCGCCAGAGGCCGTACGCTGGTTCGACACGCCAGACCCCCGGCCGGCGTGCCCTCGTGGCGTCCGCACACCACCCCTCTGTGCGTATGCCGGTTCGACACGCTAAGCCCGCCCGCCCTGACCGTGTAGCGAATCAGCGGCCGGACTTCAACTGCTGCCGCAGGAAACTGTGCAGGTACCAGCTCTTCTTGCCCTTCTCCAGGGGAGGATAAAGGAAGTCGGTGATCTTCCACTGCCGACCCGGATACTGCTTGAGCACCACCGTCAGCGAACCCTGCCCCCCGTGGCGGAGCTGCACCAACAGCGGAACCACCGCCGTGGTAAACCGCACCTGCACCTCGCCAATCTTGTAGCCCGTGGGTTCGTCCTGGGCGTTGTCGAAGGGATCGAAGTCGAGAACCGCTTCGCCCTTGATGCTGTACGCCCGTTGCAGGTCAGCGTACAGGTCGCTTGAGAACGCGTTCTTCTGCTGCGACAGGTGACTGCTATAGTTCCGCTGGTGCAGGTACCAATCATAGAAGCTCACGGTCAGGCCCACCGGGTCGTTGGGTTCGCTCTGGGCAGGAGTGTATTGTACGCCGAGCACGGCCACCACGGCCAACAAAAAACAGAGAAGTTTTCTCATGAAAGCGGCTTCGACGCCCGCCGCGGGGCCCCTGGCGGGCGAGTGTCACTTCCGGCCTCGCTCGATTTACAAAGCGAGCAAGGTTCGCAGCCAATCCTCCACCAGGCGCAACGTTTCCGTGCCGACTTGACCCCAGCGCTTTTCCAGCCGGTCGACCGATATCGAGCGGATGGCCTCGCTCTCAGCCAGACTTCTCACCCCTGAGACCGCCTTCCGGTGGTTCCACCACCCCGTGCGACGGGATGCCCCTGGCGCGGGACGTCATGGGCAGCACGATGACTAGACCCGCTGGGCCCTGATTGAATGGATCGACAGACACCACCAATACGGGCCGCCGACCGCCCTGCTCGTGACCGCGCACCGGATCCATGTCGGCCAACCAGATCTCGCCTCGGAGCGGCTTCATTTTTGCTTTCGACGGGAGAAGTGAACCCGACCCTGTTCATCCCACCTCTCCTCCGCCTCAAGACCGTCGGTCAAGGTCGCATCCCATGATGCCCGCTCCCGCTGTATCTCCGCCCATGCCTGCGGATCCTGCCGAAGCACTGCGTAGGCGCTGTTGAAGTCCCGCAGCATTTGCCGTCTGCGATACGCTTCAATAGCGTCATCCAGTATCGTCTGCATGGATTTGCCTTCCTTTGCAGCCAGTGCTTTCAAACTTTTGCGCGCGCCCTCACTGATTCTGACCGTTGCTCCTGCCACGACATCAGGCCTCCCGCACAAATTGTCACACCTGAGTATACAGAACTGTCAACGCTGCACCATCGGAGGATGCAGATCCGGCGGCACGGACGCCGCTCTGCAGGCTGTGCACAATGGCGTCAATGCACCCGGAAAAGCAGAACAGGGCCGGGAAGACAGATCTCATACACGCGCCTTCAAGCGGAGAAACGGTCTCTCGATGAACACGTGCGCGCCCCATGCGAAGGCCAGGGCCCCGGGCACCAGCGAGAGGAACAGCAGCGGCCCGCCGGGGATGTGCAAGACGTCCCTCAAGATGTGCAAGACCAACATGTGCGTCAAATACGTGGCATAACTGAGCTTGCCCACCCAGCGCATGGGGGCGCTGGCCAGCCATCTCGCCGGGGCCGCCACCGACGTCACGACGACCAGGCCCATGACGACGTACCGGGCCACCTCGGGGACGGGCAAGGCCAGGCTCACCCCGAGGAGACATAAGGCCACCGATCCCGTCCCCGGCCTGAACCTGGGGAGGGGGACGAGCGCCAGGGCAGCCCCGATGCAGATGGCCGGATTGGCCACGAAAAGCCCGACCGCCAGTGCGACCCAGGCATATCGGCCCAACACTCGCAAGATGAACGGCCAGACGAGGTAGAACTGCTCCTCGGTGGCCAGCGACCAGGCCAGGTAGAACGGCGGCCACGGTCGGTGCACGACCCAGTTGGCCGTGAACGTCAGGTAGGCGGGCAGCACGGCGAAAAACGCGTCGGCCCGGGGGCCGCCGGCCCCCCGCATCAACACGACATAAACCGTCAGCACGGCATAGTAGAGCGGAAAGATGCGCAGCACCCGGCGGGCGTAGAAGCGTTTGAGGTCGCCGTCTCGACGCAGCAAGGCGGTGATGAGGTAGCCGCTGAGCACGAAGAAGAGGTCGACGCCCTGGTCCCCGCCTTGCCACCACGCGGGCAGCCCCGACACGGCATGGTGCCACATGACCGCCAGGATGGCCAGCGCTCGGAGGCCATCGAGAGCGGGATGATAGCGGTCAGGCATCCCTACCAGCATATTGCAGGCCCGCGGTTTTGTCACGGGGAATTTACGCCACACTCAACGGAGGGAGCTGGCCATGAAGAACAGGCGGTTGATGCTCGTCCAGATGCGGGACGACGATTTCATGCGGGATCACGAGCAGCAGGTGTTCGCTCGGGCGTCGGGCGTGCCTCTGGAGCAGTGGACCATCGTCGATGCCCGCACCGACGAACTGCCCGCCAGCCTGTTGGACGGCGTCGACGCCATGTTCGTGGGCGGCAGCGGCGAGTACTCGGTGGCCAAGGGGGCGCCCTTCGTCGACCGCCTGGGCCGCTTCATGCGGTTTGCGGTGGATCGGAAGCTGCCCACCCTGGGCGTGTGTTTCGGGTTCCACGTGCTGGCTCTGGCGTATGGGGCCCCGGTGAAGTCGATTGAGGCCTCGTCGGAGACGGGCACCTTCCTCATCGAGCGCA
>DASYBA010000316.1:0-1988 GCA_036501005.1 Candidatus Xenobia bacterium
CCGAACACTGCCGCGACCTCGGGTCGTTCGAAAAGATACGCGACCAGGCGTCCGAGCGTGGCAGCGGTGGCTTGTACGTCGGCGTCGAGAAAGACGACGACCGGGCCCGCCGTCACCTCCAGGGCGCGGTTGCGGGCTGCCGCCGCGCCTTGTCGACAGGCAAGCCGCACCACTCTGGCACGGGGGAGGAGCTGCGCGGCCAGGGCGGCTGAATCGTCGGAAGATCCGTCGTCGACCAGGATGAGTTCCCAGTCGTCCGGCAGATCCCTGAGCGGCGGGAGGACGTGTGGCAGATAACGCGCGGCGTTGAACATGGGCATCACCAGGGAGACGAGGGGGCTCAGATCGGCTCCTCTGCCAGACGCTGCAGGGGAACCAGGCGGGCCTCGGCACCCTCTAGATACTGGGCCTCGCTGTTCACCCGCCACGGGTTGTGGCGGGCCCCCAGGAGGTTGCGAGCCGTGAGCATGCCGGTCATCATGGCATGATCTTGATTGTTGTATCGATGCATGCCGTTGCGTCCGGCCACCTGCAGCCGGGGTTGAAGGCTGTCAAGGTAGCGCTCTAGCAGGCGCTGGCGATCCGGGTGGCCGGTATCGTACACGGGATAGGCCTTGCGGACGCGCACGACCGCCCCATCCACGACGTGTCGTCGAGAGGACAGGCCCAGGGAGGCCAACTCGCTGGCGGCCAGATCGAGCAGCTCGGCATCGCTTCGATTCCACAGGCCGTCTCCGTCGAAACAGAAGTATTCGAGACCCAGGCAGGTAAAGCGTGCGTCTGGCACCATCTCGGGGCTCCAGTTCTTGTAGTTCTGGATGCGGGCAACGCGCACGTTCGGTTCGTGCACGTAAAGCCACTGGTCTGGAAAAAGCGCGGGTTGGTCGACGACCAGCGCCACCGTGAGAAAATCTCGATAGGCCAGGGCCGCAGCCGCCTCCAGCACCGGCTGCGGAGGCCGGGGGGTCAGCGTGAGGAGCAGGTGGCGAAGGGGCATGGTACTGATGACGTGTGAGGCGCGCACCGTTCGATATTGACCGTCGGAGTCTCGCAATTGTACGTGGACCTCGGTGTCTTGTATCGAAACCTGTTCCACGCGGGTGCCGAGGTGCAGCTCACAGCCTCGCGTGCGCAGGCGATCGGCCAGGGCTTCCCACATCATGCCGGGCCCCAGGCGAGGATAATAGAACGAGTCTGCGAGGGTCCGGAGCGAGCGGGGGCTGCGGGGCGAGAGGGCCCCCCTCAGGGTCAGCCCCATGATACGCTGGGAGGCCCACTCAGCCCCGATGTCCCGGCACGACATGCCCCACACTTTTTCGGTGTAGGATTGGAAGAACGCCCGGTATAGATAGTTTCCGAAGTGGTTCACCACCCAGTCTTCGAAGCTTCGCACCGGGTGGCGCGGGAAGGCCCGAGCCCAGGCGTAGCTGGCGACGGCCTGCAGACTCTGCCACGGGCCCAGACGGACCAGCGCCTGCCAGGGCCGGAGGGGATAGGCCAGCAGTTTGCCGTCATACAAGATGCGCGACAAGCGCCGCACCTCCAAGAGATCGGGGCCCAGCCAGTCTTGCCAGCAGGCCACCATGGCAGGGTTGCGGGAGAAGAAGCGATGCCCGCCGATGTCAAAGCGAAACCCGCGATACCGTTCAGTGCGGGAGAGACCGCCCACGGTGTGGGCTTCTTCCATCAGCACCGCGGGTACGGAAGCCTGGGCGAGCTCCCAGGCGGCCGACAAGCCGGCCGGACCGGCTCCAATGATCAACGGTTCAAGCACGGCAGTCGGCGTCAGTTCGCCTCTCCGAGCGAAGTTCCCGCTCTCAGGCAGGACGCCAGGCTTGTGACGGGAAAGGGCCGCCCCTGATGGTTGCCGACGGAAATGAGCGATGGGCCGGGTACTTCGATCCCTACCTGGCCAAAGCGAGAGACCGCCAGGTCTCCGTGCTCCAGATTCTGGATACCGAGTGGGCCGACGGCTTGCAGACGGCCTC
>DASYBA010000317.1:0-4466 GCA_036501005.1 Candidatus Xenobia bacterium
CTGGCCCTGGGCTACACGCAGCGCAAAGACTACGTGCGGGAGAAGCTGGGCATCTCGCTGCGGGAGGCCGAAGAGCTGTCGTCTATCGAAAGGCGCATCCTGGAGTACCCGGAGACGAGTCATCTGTGGAACGATGCCCAGATCAGCCGCTGTCACGTGCGCCTCATCCTGCGCTCCGTCTCACCCGATGCGGAGTTCGTCTGGGCCCGGCTGGCCACCCTCATGACCGTGCGGGAGCTGGAGGAGACTCTCGAACGCTTGTCGCCGAGTCACCCTGAACCTCAGGCCCAGGTACTGGAGTTCACGCTATCGGAGGAGCAGCGCCTGGAGTTTGACCTGGCTATCGAAATCTGCCGTCGCATGTGCGGCAGCGACCTTGATGTGGCGGCCTTCCTGGAATCATGCGCGGCCGAATTCGTGTCGGGTGCGCCATTGGAGCTCATCCAACAAGCTTGTGACGAGGACCGGCCCGACCCGTCGGCGCTCCGTCGAGAGGCAGAGCAATACCGGCACCAGGCGGAAAAGGCCGCTGAATTGAAAGCCCGGGCTTGGCGGCATTTGAACCGGGGCAAGATGGAGCAGGCCTGTCTGCCGGAGTTCACGGTGACAGAAGACGCCGATGCGTGGGCGCTCGACCAGAAACTTCGCCATGCCGTCCATTTCCAGCAGGCACTCGATGACGTGCTGCTGCACAAGCTGTGGGAGGCCGAAAGGCTGCGTATCGAAACCAACTACGGCTGCGCCACGTTCCAGCAGTATCTGGTAGAACTGCTGGGGCTGAGCCCCCGCACGGCCTATCGATTGCGCTCTCTCCGGCGCGCCCTGGCCGGACAACCCGAGGTGGCCGAGGCCTTTGCCACCGCCCGCTTGACCCGATGCCAGGCGGCGGAAGTGGCTCGGGTGGCGACGCCTCACACCGCGGAGAGCTGGATTGAATTCGCCGAACGTACCCCCGTGGCCCGATTGCAGCAGGTCATCAAGCAGGCGTTGGCGGAGGGTTGCGAGCTTCTCCCTCCAACCGCCGAGTTTCGCACCTGTTCCAAGGGGCAGGCCGTCCTGGAGCAAGCCACGACTGACCTCACGCCACTGCCAATGTGTGCGGAATCCCCGGCCGGAATCCCCCGCCTCCCCGAAGACCGCTCCCCCGTCCCCTGTTTGGCCGAGGCTCGCATGCGCATCCTCATCGACGACGACCAGCGTGACATCGTGGAACTGGGGCTCCGGATGGCCAATATCGCCCTGGGCGGCCACGCCAACCGGAGCGATTGTATTCAGTTTCTAGTGCGCAACTTCATCGCATCGTACCTGGCGACGGCGCGAAAAGCCGCCCAGGAACACCCCATCGCTGAGCGCGATGGCTGGCGGTGCGCCGTTCCAGGCTGCACCGCTCGAGGCGTCCAGGTCCATCATATCGAGTTCCAGTCCCAAGGCGGCACCGACGACCCGGAGAACGAAGTCTGTCTGTGCGTTGCACACCACCTGAAGGGCATCCACGAGGGGCGTATCAAGGCCAGAGGACTGGCCCCACATGGCATCGTGTGGGTCCTGGGGATTCACCCGGACGGCCTGGCCGATCAGGTCTTCGCCGACGACACCCTGGTGGCCACCAAGGAGATGGCCCGGCAGGCACGAAGCGGGGCGACCCGGGAGGTGGGATGAATGCTACTGAGAGCCGCTGCATGGGATTCGGAAGCGTGGTACGACCAGGTCGTGCCCCTGCTGACTGACGCCGGTTTCGAGGAACGAGAGGACCTGCACGGCTCAGACCCGGAGAGCGACGGCGAGCTGATGTACCTGTTCTTCGAATTGACGACTGACGAGCTGCCGATAGAAGCGTTCACCAAGCTCATCACCAAGGCCGACGGCCTGATCGAGAAAGCCAAGTCTGCCGCGGTAAAATGGGCGCTGGTCGACCGCAAGTAGCGCCTCGGTCCCCCCGGCCGCGGGAGGCGTGGGTGGGCGCAGTGCTGGTGGGGCTGGTGGCTTTGGGCGTCTATGCCTTCACCTGCTGTCGAGTCGTCTCGCCCGTGGGCGACGCCGGCGAATTGACCGCGGCGGCGCTCACGCTGGGCATTCCCCACCCTCCCGGCTACCCGGTGTTCGTTCTCATCGGGCACCTGTTTGGCTGGCTCCCCCTCGAACCCGCCGCTTTCCGCATCAATGTGATGGCCGCCGTCTTCGGAGCAGGGGCCGCCAGCATGGCCTACCTGGCTTTGCTGGAGCTGGGACTGGAGCCCGTCGTGTCGGCCGGCGCCGCCCTGACCGTCGCCTTCTCGACCACGGTCTGGCAGTCCAGCGTGTCGGGCGAGTTCCGCAGCCTCCAGCTTTTCTGGCTCGCCTCCTGGACCGCCCTCACCTTCCGCTGGTTTCGCCAGCCGGGACGCACCCTGGGTGTGGGCATGGCGGCGTGGGCCGGCATCGGCCTCTTGATCCACTACACAGACGTCGTGCCGTGCCTGGCGACGCTGGTCGCCATCCTGGCGACAGAAAGATGGGTCCGTCCCCCCCTCTGGCACATGGGGCTCGCGTTCCTGGCCGGCCTGTTGCCAGTCCTCTACCTGCCGCTCCGCGCCCGGCAGAGCCCGGCCCTCAACTGGGGCGAAGCCGGCACGCTGGAGGGCCTGGCCTGGGACCTCCTGCGCCGCGGCTACGGCGGCCCCACGCAGATGGCCGCCGGCACCTCCGGCGACCTGGGCATCAGCCTGATGCTCAAGCAGTGGCTGCTCGCCTGCCTCAACGATGCGACCGTGGTCGGCCTGGTGTTGGTGCTGGTCGGCTTGGGACTGGCTTGGCGCCGCTGGCCTCGGCAGGCCACCTGGACCCTCTTTTGCATGCTCGTCCTGGGGCCCATCTTCATCGTCGTCGAGCATCCGCTGCCCGAGTCCGATTTCTGGTCCGTTCTGGGGCGCCAGTTGCTGGGGTTCTGGGTGGGCTTTGCCGTGTTCTTGGCGGCGGGCTTGCAACGCTTCATCGAGGCGGTCCCGCGGGGCCGCATGGTCGCGCTCCTGGTGCCGCTTCTGCCTCTCGTGTTCAACTACCCCGCGTGCAACCTGAGCCGGGAAACCGTGGCCGATCGCTACGGGCGGGACATGCTCGGGGTTCTGGCGCCCCAGGCCGTCCTGCTGGCTTCCAGCGATCCGGCGTGCTCCACCACCATTTATCTGCAGGCCGTGGAGGGGGTTCGCCCGGATGTGATGCTGGTAGACGACAACCTGCTGTGGTCGCCCTGGTATCGCCATCAGCTCACCACCCGCCATGCGCCGGAACTGGCCGGATTTGACTGGAGCCAGTTGGACAAGACCAAGGATCCCGACCCCCTGGTCGACTGGCTGTGCAAGAAGCGGCCCGTCTACGTAGACCAGCCCTGGCCCTCGATGGACGGCCGCTTCATGGAGCAGGGCGTCGTCTATCAAGTCGCCACCACGACTGAAGAAGTCGTTCATTTCGACCCCATGCCCGCGTTGCGCCGTCTCGACCAGGAGGTGGCCGCCTGGCAGGGCACGACGAAAAACGCTGCAGACGACCGCCACGACGCCGAGGCCGCCTTTGTTCGGTTCATCCACCGGCAGTACGCCCTCGGCTACGCCAACCTGGGGGTCGCGCTGGGCCGCCGTGGCTTCGACAACGACGCCCGCCGCGCCCTGATCTCTGCCGTCACGCTCGACCCACACTCCGTCAATGCCCACGTCAACCTGGGGTACTGGTTTGCGAGCCGAGAAGACTATGCCCATGCCGCCGAGCAGTACCAGGCGGCGGTACAGGACGATCCTAGCAACGTCGAGGCCTGGCGGGCCCTGGCGGAAGTCTGCGGCCGGGCCGGTCGGGCCGACGAGGCCGTCAAGTACAAGGCGATGGCGGATCGTCTGCAGGGGCATTGAGCGGGTCGTCGCCCATGGCCTCTTCCATGAACCGTTCGAACCGGACGGCCGACTGGATTCGATAGGTCGGAATCCTGCGTCGAAAGTACCATGGCAACCGATACTGTTCAAGCACCAGGCTGACCCGCTCTCCACTGCTCTCTTGCACCGGCTCGACTTCATGGGCGAGCCGACCGTCGAACGTCACCAGCAGGTTGGACGAAGGTTGCACGGACCCCAACCGCACGCCGTTTTTCCCAAACCAGGCCAGATGGCCGCCCTGCATGTCGGCCGGCACGTCGACATAGAGCACGTCGACTCGATAGGGGAACGGTGGATTGAAGGGCCGGGTGTAGCTGCGCAGGCTCAAGTCGCAATGTCGTTCGACACTCGCTCCCGCCCCCACCAGGAGCGGGTTGAGGTACCACGCGTTGGCCTCCGCCTGCAGCACCCGCCGCAGAAACGGCACGAAGGCCGCAAACTGCCGCTCCAGGCGCGGCACCCCGGCCCGCGTCAGCACCACCGAGAAGCCCCGGGTGTCGCTGAAGCGGTAGTTGAGCGGGTTTACGTCCAGGTAGGGCGACTCGACGATAGCCCGACCGAGGTCAG
>DASYBA010000318.1:0-3586 GCA_036501005.1 Candidatus Xenobia bacterium
GCTGGCTGGTCTGTCTCCCTGGGAGGTCATGGAGGTCGCCATCGAGACCATGGATCTTCCCCGCTTGCTGCTGTCCTATCCGCAGGGTGCGCAGCGGTTGGCCAATCTGGAGGCACTACGAGGCCTGGCGAACCAATATGAAGAACGCGCTCGCATGCTCTGCCTTCCGGCCAGCGCCCCCGGATTGATCGGTTGGCTGCAGCGCTTGAATGCGGAGGGCAGGGACGCGGGGGTGGAAGCCACTGGGGCAAACGCGGTAAGAGTGCTCACCTATCACGCCGCCAAGGGACTGGAGTGGCCTGTCGTCGTGTTGGCTGAACTGGATCACGAGTTCGTCGATATCTGGAAAGGCATCAGCGTTCACGCCGACAGACCGTTCTGTCTGGACGACCCTCTGGCGGGCCGGGCGGTTCGATACTGGCTTTCGCCCTTTGACCGGCAATCGGCTGCGATTCCCTTCCTGGACCGACTCCGACGCTCCGCAACGGCGCAGGAACTGGCCAGAAGGTCGGCGGAAGAGTCGATACGGCTTCTGTACGTAGGCTTCACCCGTGCCCGCGACCACCTGGTTTTGGCCAGCCGCAGTCGACAAGGCGTGTTCCAGGATGCTCCCTGGCTGAAGCAGGTGCTGCAACTTCCCAGGATACCCGAGGACGGGGAGGTGACGCTCGGGCACACTCGGGCGGCAGCACGCTGGCTGAGGGCAGAGCAAAGCCAGGGCGAGGTGCATATGGCTAGGTGGTTCAAGGGGCCATCGCAGTTGGAGCCACGTGAAGTGGCGGCCGTGGCCGCATCTGCCGGAGGTCGTGCGGAGTACTACGTGCTGGAGGAGGTCGTCCTGGGCAGGCCCCTCCCTGTGCGATCACGCGAAGCGGATGTGCTGGGAACCGCCGTGCACGCCTTCCTGGCGGCGCCGGCAGTGGCGGACCCTCTGGCCATCCTCCACGCGTACGGCCAAGAAGACGTCGTATCGGACACACAATTGCGGGACGTCGCCGGCCGGTTTGAAAGCTTCATCCAGACCCGATACCCCGGCGGCGTATGTCGGCGGGAGTGGCCCCTGGCTTGCTGGAAGGGCGGCCAGGAAGTATGGGGGCAGGCCGACTTGTTGGTGGAGCTGGACGACGGGTGGGTCGTCATCGACTACAAGACGTCGGGGGGTTCCGCGCAGGATGCAGCTCGAGAGCACGGCAACCAGTTGGACAACTATGCACTGGCGCTCAACCTGGCGACCGGGAAGCCCGTCGTGGATCTCTGGCTGTACCAGGTGTTTGCGGGACGCATGGTGAGGATCGGAAAGGAGAAGCCCATGGCGAAGGAACGACGAAAGAAAGTGGCGGAGGGTTATCGATTCAAGGCAGATCCGGTCACAGCGCTGGCTGGAGACAAGGGGCGTATTCCAGAACTGGTGCCAGCGAGAATGTTGAACGAGTTCGTGTACTGCCCTCGGCTGGGCTTTCTCGAATGGGTGGATGGGGAATGGTCTGACAACGAGTTTACAGAAGAAGGACGATATCGGCACCGTCGCGTCGATGCACGAGCTGAAGCGATGCCCAAGCCAGAGGTCTTGGACGAGGAAGGCCGTCTGCTGAAAGTCCGATCGGTGACGCTGTCGGCTCCCGACATTGCACTGATTGCCCGTATGGACCTGGTGGAGATCGACGGCACGGCGGTCAGCCCGGTGGACTACAAGCGGGGAAGACGGCCCAACATCCCGGCCGGGGCATGGGATCCGGAGCGGGTCCAGTTATGCGCGCAGGGCTTGATTCTTCAGGAGAACGGCTATCGGACGAGCGGCGGATATCTGTACTACACTGAATCGAGAGAGCGAGTCTACGTTCCGTTCGACGATGAATTGATCAAGCTCACGGTGCAGAGCCTGATGAGTTTTCGAGACACCGCCCTCCGGGGCGAGACGCCGCCGCCACTGCAGGACAGCAAGAAGTGTACGAAGTGCTCGCTGAACGGGATCTGCCTCCCGGACGAGGTCAACTTTCTCAATGATCGCCTGGAGGAAACCCCCAGACGGCTCATGCCCCCGTCCAACGACGCGCTGCCGGTGTACATCCAGGAGCAGGGGCTGTCGGTGGGACTGAACGGACAGGTGCTGGAGGTGCGAGAGCGGGGAGAGCTTCGGCAAGAGATTCGGCTCATCGATGTGTCCCAGCTCAACCTGATGGGCAACATCCAGATCAGCTCACAAGCTGTCCGGGAGCTTTGCAAACGGGAGATTCCCATCTGCTACTACACCATGGGTGGACGCTTTAGCGGCATGACCACTGGGCTCATGCACAAGAACATTGCGCTTCGCCAAGCTCAGTTTCGCGCGGCGTTCAGTGACGACAAGTGCCTGGAGATTGCCCGCATGTTGGTGGCTTCCAAGATCACCAATGCCCGGGTCATGCTGCAGAGAAACCATACGGCGTTGCATACTGGACGCCTGAGCGAATTGAAGGAGTACATTGTTGACGCCAGGGGGGCCACGAGTCTGGCGTCGCTGCTGGGGGTTGAAGGAAGTGCTGCTCGTGTCTACTTCGGAGAGTTTTCAGGGCTGCTGAAGCAGAAAGGATTGGACTTCGATTTCAACGGACGGGAACGGCGGCCCCCACCCGACGAGATCAACTCGCTCCTGGGTCTGGCCTATGCATGGCTCTACAAGGACTTCATGGTGACGACGCAGGCGGTGGGGTTGGACCCGTATCAGGGGTTCTACCATCAGCCGAGGTACGGCCGAGGATCCTTGGCGCTGGACTTGATGGAGGAGTTCCGTCCCATCATCGCAGACTCCGTCGTGATCACGGCGGTCAACACCGGGGTGGTGGGAAAGGACGACTTCGTACGGGCCATGAAGGCGGTGAGCCTGTTGGAGAAGGGGCGAAAGGCGTTTCTCGCTGCCTACGAACGGCGGATGGAGGAGAAAGTGACGCACCCGGTGTTCAAGTACAAGGTGACATACCGTCAGCTCATTGAAATGCAGACGAGGCTGGTGGCGCGGTACTTGATGGGGGAAGTGCCAGAGTTTCCCAGCTACAACACGAGATAAGCCGTGCGGAAGGATATCATGGTCTGCTACGACATCTGCGACGACACCAGGCTGCGCAAGGTCTACAAGATCATGAAGGGGCACGGCCAGTGGGTGCAGTACTCGGTGTTCCGCTGTGAGTTGTCCGATCGGGAGCGGTTGCAGTTGATGACGATGTTGCAGAAGGTGATCAACCATCGGGTGGACCAGGTGATGTTCATAGACCTGGGGCCGTCCGGGCACCAGGACCAGCGGTTTGAGACGATGGGCCGCCCACTGGCGACGTCGCCGAGAAGTAGCGTGATTATTTGAGGTCGCTGACCTCGGCTGGTCTTTGACAACTGAAACCGAAGGCATGCGAGCGGCGAGGGGATCGCCAAACCCCAGGAGCCGCTCGCATGTACTCCCCTAAGCAGACCGGGTCTACATCCGGGACGGGACGCCAAGCGCCAGGGATGGTGGATTCAGTGTCGAACAATCACCTCCATGGCGAGGCTCTCGCAAACGGCCCCAAGAACCCGCTCCGGGAGCGGGTTTCCACATAATGCCCTATCCGCACCATCG
>DASYBA010000319.1:0-2488 GCA_036501005.1 Candidatus Xenobia bacterium
CCTTGATGATCGTCGCGGTCTTCAGTCCCCCCGTCCAGCGGGCTCAACGCCGCTGGGGGCGTCGCACGGCCATGGGCTTGCTCGGGTTGGTCTACGCCAGCACCCTGGCCTTGCTAGGCTATTTCATCGTGCCCAGCATCACCAACCAGACGGTCGCGGTCCTGGAACAGGCCCCCATGTACGCGACCCGCATCCAGTCGTGGCTCGGCGATCACCACCTGCACCTCGAGCTGACCCGCCAGGTCGCTCAGTTTGGCCAGCTCAGTAGCCAGGCTGGCTCGTGGGCGCCGGTGGCCAAGAACGTGTTCAGCGGCTTTTACGGCATGATGGCGGTGATCGTGCTCAGCCTGTACCTCCTCATCGACGCCGATGCGCTGGTGCAGGGCCTCCTGCGGCTCCTACCCAGGGAAAGGCGGCTGGAGGTGCGCCGGCTGGGCGACAAGCTGGTCGACCAGGTGGGAGGCTACATCCGCGGACAGCTCATCCTGTCTCTGCTCATGGGCTTCTCCGCGGGGTTGGTGCTGACCGTCCTGGACGTGCCCGCGGCCCTGCCCCTGGCCGTGCTGGCGGGTGTGGCCGATGCCATCCCGGTCTTCGGCATCTGGATCTCGGGCGCCGCTTCCGTGCTACTGGCCCTGGCTCAGGCCCCTTGGGAGGCGGCCGTGGTGTTGGGGTTTTTCATTGTCTACCATCTGGTCGAGGTCTACCTGCTCATGCCTCGCATCTACCGGGGCACCCTCGGCTTGTCCTTCTCCATCGTCATTGTCAGCTTTATCGCCGGGATCGAAGTCATGGGCGTGCTGGGGGCCATCCTGGCCCTGCCCCTGGCGGCCATGGTGCCGACCTTGGTCACCTTCATCCAGGAGTGGCACGAGCCGTCCCCCGATCCCGCGGAGGCTCTTCCGTGACAGGTCCAGCGGGTCGGCCGGCTAATACCTCGCCCGTCGACCAGACCGCCGGAGGTTCAGCGTGTCGGATTCTGATCTGTTGGAACACATGCAACACGCGAGCCACGCCGGCCACCATGAGGCCCACGCGGAGCACGCCCCGGAGAAGGGCAGCATGGGCCGCAACATTGGCCTCACCATGGCCATGTTGGGGGTCTTCCTGGCGGTGTGCTCGGCCCTCGTGGCCGGGTCACGAACCGAGTTCATCGCCTCCCTGGTCGAACAGACGAAGGCGTCCCTCAAGTATCAGACCGTCTCGACCAAGTATCGCATGTTGGAGGCCCAACTCCAACAACTGCACGCCCTGACGCCAGACGTGGCGCACTTCAACCAGGACCGAAGCCGCATCCTGGGCATGCGGTTTTCAGGAGCTCAGCAGCAGGTGGCGCAGCTCATGGATCTGGAGACCGGTCTGCTTCTCAACACAGTAACGCCGAACCATCAGGACATGTTGCGGTTCTCGGCCATGGTGCACCGCCTGAACGAACAGCGGGAGGCCGGCCAGGAATGGATCGAGTCGTACGACGACGCCATCCACGATAACGCCGAGGCAGCCGAGCGATTCGAATGGGCCCAACTGTGCTCGGAGGTGGGCATCGTGTTGTGCTCGGTGGCGCTGCTCTTGAGCAACAAGCCGCTATGGTACGTCTCGATGGGGCTGGGCGCGCTCTGCATTCTGGTGGTCCTCGCCACGGCCGTTTCCAGCCATATGGCCGTGCAGGCCGACGAACAACACATCACCAAGGCGCAAGCTGCCGTCATGGCGTTCACCTCGACGAAATCCGACAAAGCGGAGGACGAAGAGTTCCTCAAGAGCATCGAGCAAGCCCCGCCGACCTTCGTGCCCCTGGGGGCGCCGTCTCGTGTCAAGTGACCGAGGCCGGCTAGGGGTCCTGTCCGATACGCACCTGCCGAAAGGGGAGCACGGCTTGCCGGCGCTCTTGTTGCGGGCTTTCGCGGGGGTGGAGGCCATTCTGCACGGCGGCGACGTGGTCCGGCTCGGGGCCCTGGAACCCTTGATGGCCCTGGCCCCGGTCTATGTCGTCGGCGGCAACAACGACGACGAGGAGGTAGGTGCCCGCTGTGGTTACCGGCGAGCCCTGGTGTGGCGCGGCTGGCGTATCGGCCTGGTCCATGGCGACACCGGCTACGGCCGCACCACGCCGGCCCGGGCGCGCAGCGTGTTTCGCAAGGCGCCCCCCCGCTACGAGTCGATAGAGGCGCCGCGCCCCGATCCCCCTGTGCTCGCCGATCTGGGGGTCGCCGCGCCACCCGGCAGACCCCGGGGGGCCCATCTGGCCGCTCCCGTCCCCGGCCCGTTCGACGTCATTGTGTTTGGCCACAGCCACATCCCGGTCTGCCATATCGAAGATGGCTTGCTGCTGTTGAATCCAGGGTCACCGACTGAAAGGCGCCAAGAGCCGAGAGCCTCGTTCGCCCTGCTGGAGACCGGGGAGGACGGCCTCAGCGCACGGATGGTCTACTTGTAGCCGACGACAACATCCAGAGCACCCGGGCACGCAGCCGGCTGATGTTTGTCA
>DASYBA010000320.1:0-3032 GCA_036501005.1 Candidatus Xenobia bacterium
CGCCAAGATGAGCTTTGTGCTGGCCGACGCCGGTCAGGTCACGGGCGACGGTTACATCCAGTTGGCCAACGTGGCGCCCCTGGTGCAGAGCGCGGTGGCCAAGAATGCGCCCACCTTCAAAGGCAAGATCCTGGCCGCCAGTGTCGACTCGCAGAACCCCAGCGGGACCAAGCAGACCACGACGACCGACCTCTACTTGAACGGCCTCGCGGCGGGTGACGCGGGGCGGGCCGATCTCACCGCGCTCGGCATCCCGGCCGCGGTGCCCATCCAGACCACCACCGACACCGCCAGCGTGACGCCTCCTACGCTCTCCAAGCCAGCCGTGGCCGAGGCCCCGGAGCTCAAGCCCGTGGCTGACGCCGCCGAGAAGGAGCTGGGCGTGGGGTCGGCCAGCTCGCCGCTCTACCCAGGCTTGCAGGGCGGCTCGCAGACCAACATGTTCCTCCTCATCGCCGGCATCGTGCTGGTGGTCGGCGTCGCCATCTTCGCGATGGGCAAAAAGAGCTAAGAGGGGAACACCCTCTAAGTTTTTGGAAAGAGTTCGGGGGCTATAAAGGCGGCTATCTCGCTGAGCGCCTCCCGAGCTTCCAACGCCGTAGCGAAGCGTCGGGTGATCGGTGCGGCCATCATGTCCATCACCACGGTGCACAGCTCGGCGGGCAGCAAGGGGTTGGCGGAACTCAGCGGCACACAGTTGCCCAGGGCCATGCTTTCCGCCAGCGACTCGACGTCCGGATGCTCGTACGGCGCCCAGCCGGCCAGGGCCTCATACAACATGACCCCCAGCGAGTAGACGTCGGCGGCTGGTGATGCATTGTTGGCCGCGTAGACCTCCGGCGCCATGTACATGAGAGTGGCCAGGGGCGTCCCTCGCAGGGTCAAGGGCGTGGCCACCGGCCCCCCCACGCCGAAGTCCATCACCTTGAGGTGGCCGTCTTTCAAGGCCATGACGTTTTCCGGTTTCAGATTGCGGTGGATGACGCCGCGTTTGTGCGCCTTTTCCATGGCTCGCAGCAGTTCCAGGGTCCAGCTCAGGGCATGCGGAGTTGGAATGGCCGTGTTGCGGTAGCCTTCCAGCAGCTCCCGCAGCGTCTGGCCGGCGAGGCGCTCGACCACGATGTAAGGGTGGTTGATGCCCTCGTGGCTCCGCGCGGTCCCCCAGTCGATGACCCGAATGATGGTCGGGTGGGTGAGCGCGGACCAGCTCCGCACCTCCCGGGCCAACCGTTCGAGGGCCTCGGCTTCTTGCCATTGGCCGCCCATGAGCACCTTGATGGCGACCCGGGCATTGTCCCTGGCCTTCTGTACCGAGGCTTCGAAGGTGATGGCCAGGGGACCCCGACCCAGCTCGAACTGGAGGTCAAACTTACGCCCCGACTGCCCCGTCATGGGGGTCTGCATGAGCCAGTCGGCCCGGGCGTTGAGCACCTCCCGGCGAGGCGGTACCCGCCGCCCCGGGGTCCGAGGGGCCATCCGTTCCGTGCGGGGCGACTGGGGGACGGCCTCGGAGCGCATGGTACCGGACTCCACCGAGATAGCCGTCGTGCGAGGCGAAGCCGGGTCAGCTTGGGGAGCTGCGGGGGTGGGGGTGGCCTCCGCTTCAGCCCAGCTCACTGGCAGGATGTCCGTCTTGGGCGAGGTCGGGGCGTGCACAGGCGGCGCCGGCAGGGGCATGGCCGGGAGCGGTTCCCACGAGAGCATGCCCGTCGTGTCCGAGGCCGTCTCCGAGTGGGACATGAACCACGATGAGACTGGCAGGGTGTCGGTCGCCGCGGCGGCGGGCTCCGGCCCTTTCAGGGCGTCCATGGGCACCGTCTCCGTGGCGGTGGCCTTGGCCGGCTCTGGCTCTTTGAGGGATCCGGTGGTCGGGCTCTTCTTTCCCGACCCCCACTGGCGCAACAGTCGATCCCAGGTGCTGGTGACGCTGCCCCCCGCGGGCTCGGCGGGGGAACCCTCGGCCGGTGAGGCGTCCCGCGGCGTCTCACTTTCGGCGGGCCCCGACAGCTTCTTGAGAAAGCGCACGAAGGTCGTGGTGACCGATTTTTCCGGCTCGGCGGCCGTCGCTTTGCGGGGCACCGGTTTGATCTCAGCCTCGGCCGCATCCACCGGCCCGGGCGCCGGGCGTCGCAACACCCACCACAGACGGACGCGCCCCGAGACCCTCGAGGCCACGCCCACCGCCAGCAGGATGACGTAGAACTGCCAGTAGCTGAACACCCCAAAGCGAGGCTGCAGCTTGATGGTCTGCTTAGGATAGCCCGTGTCCTTGGGGTTGTCCAGGTCGCCCTTGGGAATCTCCAGGCGGTACGAGAGGAAGAGGGGCGCGTCGACGTACAGGGGCGGCGGACTCCAGGCGGAGGGGATGACCACCAGGCCGTCGTGCTGCGGCAGGGGCTCGCCGCTCTCCGTGCGCACCGTCACGTGACCTGGAAAGACCCTCAGCCGGACCGAGCGCGACAGATCGAAGCGGGTCTGGTCGTCCATCGCCACATCGCCGTGGGCCGTTTCCCGGTTCCAATGATCGTCGTCCCACATCACCTTGATGGAGAGATCGTCGAAGGGCGGCCGGTGGATGACGTACTCGTGTTGCTGCTGGGTGTCAGGGTAGAGCGTATAGTCAGAGACGTCGCCGGGATGCTCGTAGGCCACCGGGCGCGAGCCGTTGTCCCCCTTCTCCAAGATGGTGGCCCCTCCTGGACTCACGGAGAACAGCAGGGGATGTCCGCCCGGCCGCCAGCCCATGGCGGCGACCGAGAGCCCGCACCACAGCAAGCCGGTCGCCACGCCTCGCCTCAAGGCTCCAGTCATCCATGGGGCAATTGGCCCCCGCCGTGTCCTGGCCCTCTCTAGAAAGGCTTGTACATCAGGACCGGAACGATGATTTCCAGCGCGATGAGGAAGATGACGACCAGCTCCAGGAACTCCTCCCGACGGGACTTGACCAGGTCGACCAGGATCTCGCATCCGTCGACCACCAGTTCGATCTTCTTCTCCAGCGTCGAGACCCGCAGATCGATTTCGAAGGCGGT
>DASYBA010000321.1:0-3062 GCA_036501005.1 Candidatus Xenobia bacterium
GTAGCGGAACTCCTCTTCGAGATCGCCCAGCTCGAAATGGTTCGTCTCCAGCCACCGCACCATGTCGTCGGCCTTGTACAACCGGCGGGACTCGCGAAAGACCGTCATGCGGGTCTCCACCTGCTCTTCATCCGGCTCGAGATCATGGGCCTCGGCGGCCGCTCGAACGCAATGGCGAACGATCGCCAGGTCGACAGCCTTGTCGAAAGCCTCGCGCAACTCCACGCTCTTCACCAGCTCGCCCAGGGTCAGGTCGGTCTGACTGATGCGAACCAATACGACATCGCTCAGGCACATGAGTGTCCGCTTCATTCTCACCAGCCGAGCAGAGTCCTCTGCATCTGCGTTATCCTCATGGCTACTGCGAAGAGTGGCCGGGCGATACCGGAACTCCGCAGGTGCGCACTGCCGCCCACTAGAAAAAGCGGCCCACAACCGACAATAAGGTTGTAAGCGAGCATAGGGGGTCTCAGCACCCATGAGCAAACATCATCACGATCGGGGCACCGGACTGGTTCTGGAAGATGGTCACGGCCAGCGTTACCTGATTCGCCGGGAGGTTCTGGAGCATGCCCAGATGCCCGCGGCCGAATCCAAGCAGGTACACGATAGTCTGAAGGCCGGCCACAAGACCATCGGCCAGGACAGCGTACTATCCAAGGACAGCGGCTTCACTGTTATCGGCGCTGTCAACCCTGACGATCTGAAGGGGCTCGAAAAGCACGCCATCAAGGATCTCCCGGGCGGCCACGACGTCAGTCGCAAGGAAGCCGGAGCCGTGGTGGGCGGTGCTGCCGTGCGCAGCATTCCGACCGGGGTCACCGGTGACAGGGTCGGCGGAGCCCAGACAAGCCAGGGCAGTGTCGTGCAGAACCTCCCCAACGTGGGAGCCGAAGGCACGGTCATGTGTCCGAGCTGGTAGCATCCTGAGCGCCCCCGCCGGCCTCAAGCCGGCGGGGGTCTTAGTCATGAAACATGCCATCGTATTGCAGGACGAAAACGGGAATCTATACGTCGTCCGGCCGGACATGCTGATGCAGGCCATGGTGCCCCCCGGCCTCGCCCGTGATGCGCATCTTCGCATCCAGACCGGGGCTCCCGGCTGGTGCCGAGGCGACGAGACGGGGTTCAGAGTTGTTGCAGGTATCGACACCGCCCAGGCTTGAGTTCGAGATTCACGACGGCAGTGTTTTCGGCAGCATTCTCACCGCCCGCTGCGAGACCACCGTGCAAGAGATGCTGGCCCCTCTGGGCTGGGCCTTTCTCCTCCACGGCTACCCCTACGCCGGACTCCACACCAGAGAGTTGTTGCAGGCCTGCCTGCACACCGAAGCCTTTGGCCGCGCCGCAGAGGTCTCGTCTGCCACGGAATATCGATTGCGGGAGAGCTTTCTCTACCCCTCGGACGTCAACATCGTCGCATGCCACGTCAACGGTCGGAGAGTCGTGCCAGACCGGTGGGCCAACCTGGCCGACGAAATCCATCAGGCCGTCGCAGCGCACCCTGCGGCCGGCCCCATGGACGACACCGACCTCACCTTTGTCGGCCACAACACCGTGGTGGTGCGCAGCCACACCACCCGGGTCATCGTCGATCCGTGGTTCCTCCCGCCCGGGGAGGGCGACTTCCAGCCCATCCAACGGCGGGAGCTGGGACCCATCGACGCTGTCCTCATTACCCACTCCCACCCGGACCACTTCGACCTGGCCAGCCTGCTGGGGTTTGCACGGGACACCCCCGTGCTCGTCCCCCAGGTGCCCCGTGAGTCCATCCTGGCCATCGACATGGCCCGCCGCCTGACCGACCTCGGCTTCAGCGACGTGCGTCCGACGGCGTGGTGGCAGGAGGTGCGCATCGGCGACATCGACGTCACCGCCCTGCCTTTCTACGGCGAACAGCCGACGACCGGCGCCATGCTGCATCCGGCGGTGCGCAATGCCGGCAACACCTGGCTGGTTCGCACCCCGCGGTGCTCGGCCGCCTTCACCGCCGACAGCGGGCGAGATGGCCAGGGCGACGTCCAGGAGGTGGCCCTGGAGGCCTGTCGCCGCTACGGCCCGCTCGATTTCCTCTTCACCGGCTACCGGGGCTGGTCGATGTACCCCATCCAGCTCTTGAAGTCGTCCATCGCCCGCTACCTCCTGTTCGTCCCCGCCCCGCTGTGGACGGTGCGGCAGCAGTTGATGACCAGCGTGGAGGAGGCAGTGGACCTGGCCGAGCGATGGCAGGCCCGTTTCCTGGTGCCGTATGCCGACGGCGGTGCGCCCTGGTACTGGCAGCGAGGCCTGGGACCAAGACTGGACCAGATGCCGCGTGAACACGTCGGCGTGGACCCCTTTCCCGATCACGTCGTCCGCGCCGCGGGCCAGCGCTGTCCGGAGGCCGACGGCACCACCGCCGCCTCTTCCACCCGACCGCTGCTCCTGCGGCCCGGCGACTCCGTCGTGTGGGACGGCTCGGGGCTTGAGCGGGTGCGGGTCGACGGGCACCGTTGGCCGTTTGCCGCGGGATGACCGGGTTCGACGTCGAGCTGGCCCCGTGGGCGGTGCTGCGGGTGGCGGCCTGGTCGCCGGACGTGCTGGAGCCTCTGCGAGCGCCTGAGTTGACCGTGCCGGCTGCCCCGAGGCCTCCGCAGGCCCTGCTGGAGGCACTCCACGCGGTGGTGCCGCGGGCCTCCCGAGAAGACCGACGGGTGCTGCTCGAGGCCGGCCGACGGTTGTTCGGATCCCCCGACCCTCTGCCGCCGAAGTGCCTCGAAGCGGTTCGGCAGTGGCTGCCTGAGGTCGACGACGAGCAGCAGGCCCGGGAGGCCTTGCCCGCGTTCACGAGGGCCCACGAGGCTGCGCTCGATCGGGCTCGGCGCTACCTGCAGCGCCTCCCCGAGGACTTTCTCAAGGCCCTGGCGGTCGCCCGACCCGACATCGACCCGGCCCGCCGCTCCCGCAAGACCGAGACCACCCTCTACCACTACCTCTGTCGGGCCGCCGGACGCCCGACGCCAAACGCCCTGTGGGCCGGCTGTACCCTGCTCGGAGCCGGGCAGGCCGGTGAGACCCGCTGT
>DASYBA010000322.1:0-7520 GCA_036501005.1 Candidatus Xenobia bacterium
CCAGTAGTAGACGGTCAGGGTACTCGCACTCCGCACCAGTCGTAGCATGCCGGTCGTGTCGGTGGTGGCGACGTTGGCCGTCGCTTGCACGGTCCCGCCCAGAGCAATGGTTCCGACATACTCATTGCCAGCATCCGTCCGACTCGCCTCAGCGTAGTTCCCAGTCGTGTACAGCTCTAGCGGGTTGTCATGCACGATGAGCTTTCCGGTTCCTCCCTGGAAGTCCTGATACAACTAGCTCGCTCGCCAAATCCTTCCTGGCGTACTGCCAGCGCCCTCAGGGGACCACTTCGAACGGCGTGCGGTCGTAAATACGGTACACCTGGAAGTCACTATCGAAGGTGAAGATGCGAGTCAGCCCCAGGACTTCAGCGGCGACCACCAGGCTGGCATCGCCCAGATCCATAGGCGTGTCCCGGTACTTTTCCATAAGTGCAAGCAAACGGCCCTCGGCCTGGTCGATGGAATAGAGCCTGAGCGTCTCGGTTTGAATCAGCCCCCACAGCACTTTCTGAGCATGCCAAGCACCTATCGAGTAGGCCCGGTGCAAGGCCTCTGTCCAGCATGGCCAAGTGGTGACAAGCGGCTTGCTCAGCCGCCGGACCGCTTGTCGACTGCGGCCATGATGATGATCTCGGGGGTCAACAATGGCGATGAGTGCGGAGGCATCAGACAGCGTCACGTCGCCAGGCCCTTACGCCGGAACTTGTCGACGACGGCCTGAGTAGCGAGCGGCAACGGTCCTTCGGGCGGGTTGAAGGTTGTGGTCTCTGCCTCGTCGAGGTAGGCATCCAGGATGCCCTGCAGCCGGACCTGCTCGGGGTCGTCGGGGTCCGGCTCCGAAGTTGGCGTGACGTCTGCCATGACCACCACGCGCTGGGTGCCAGGGATGGCGTCCTGGCGGCGGATAACCTCACCCCAGGTACCTCTCAAAAGCGGCTGTGGTTCTGACATGGCAGGAACTCCTTCGGAAAACCAGGTTGGTCTTATTCTACCACATCCGCCTCCGGCGCGTCAGATGGTTCACCGCGGGGCCCGAATGGCGACGATGACGATGCTTACGCATCGGGTTTCAGTATAGGATCTGGCGGCGCCGTTGGTGCCCCCAGCCCCCATTCCTAGCCCCCCAGCACGGGGATTCCCCACGCAGCCGCCCGCCGCCAGGCGGTGCCCCCTCGGCCGCCGCAACGGCCCCGGTCTGGCGCCTGACTACGGCGGCGGCGAGCGACCAGGTAACGCTGAGGGCCGGGGCTTGGGGGGCGGCCAGCCCCCAGCCTAACGGAGACGATGATTCCCACTGCATTCATCCGGGCGCTGGTGTTTGTATGGGATAATCGAGAACACAGCGAAATCCCACCCGCCGGTCCCGTTGCTGCAGCTCAACAAAGGAGCGGTTAGTAAGGAGTAGTTCATCGCATTCGTCCGACCAGCATCCACCCCGGACCACGTACGCGCTTGACTGGTCGATGTCTCTACCTGCCGATGGACTATTCGGATATGCCAGGAACTTAGAGGACGTTAGTTCACGTACATTTCCTGCCATGTCATGGCACCCATAACCTGACACATCCAGTGGGTGAAGTCCCACCTTACAAGGGGACGTGCAGTGACAGCAGCACGCGTTGGGAAGAAACTCGTCACCCCATGGGTATGTAAAACCCTTCGGCCCCCGGGCTGCTTTCTCCCATTCCAGCTCGCTCGGCAGTCTCACTCCAGCCCAGTCACAGAAGGATTTCACGGTCTGAAAATCGAGTTCAACGACAGGCTCTTCCTCCGTTCCAGGCTCACATCGGAACTCAAACGAAGGATTCTCAGCAGCGAACCGCATGAAGTCAAGATTTGTCACGGGATACTTTGCCAGATAGAATGACGCTATATCGACAGTCTGTGACGGGAAACCATGGAACATATCAAATGGATACGGACACTCAGCAGAGGAGCCAATCAATGTTGCTCCTCCCGGAATGAGTATGAAATCCATATCGTGGAATCTAGTTACAGAGGCATCCATACCTTTCCCCTTCATCCTTTCACAACGGCGGGGAAGCAAACTCCCGCGCAGTCCAGTGCGGTCGTTTTTCAATTGCTGGAGAAACTGCTGACCGGGATCGGATCGGTTTCTCCATATGCACCGTTGATAGGAGGGCCGCCAGGCAAGCGCTTCGGGTTGAAGTCGATGTGTATTGTTACCGAGCCGTGACAAGCTTGCGGGAGATAGAAGCAGTAAGTTACAGCGCTCTGTCCAACGGACGGAACAAACTGTTTAGCGCCAGGATTTGGTTGGTAACCGCCTCCCCCGCCCATGCTTATACTGGATCCCTGAAGAAACTTGCTCTTTAGCTGTGGTGTTCCGCTAAAGGTGGCAAGCGCAACGGTGTTAAGAAAGAAGGCCTGACCCTCCCCTTGCGTGCTCAGTTCAAAGCACAGCAACTGCGCAGGGTCAGTCGGATCAGGAATCGACTGAGTCCACCACTTCAAAGTTCTCTGGACACTGCCCGCTGGTCGAAAAGGAAGAGCATCTGGATCAATGAGTGGCTTCGGGATTATCTCGAGATTGACGATACCGCTCGCTGCACCTGTTATATCGACATAGACTACCGGGTTTGAGCGGCAGTAACCGTATGGGTTGTGCAGGCTTGAGATGGGATCTCTGCTAACGAACCGCTGAGTCACAGGGTCATACCAACGTTGGCGAATATAGTAGAGGCCGGTGGCAGGGTCCCAACGAGTGCCGAATGAGCCCACAAAGCGGTACAGAAGGCCTCCGTCTGGAATGGTATCGCTGGTCGATGCTAACGGATTTCCCCATGCATCATAGTCGTAATTGGCAACGACCGCTCCTGTGGGATCAGTTACATTGCGAATAGATCCTATTGCATCCCAGTGAACCTGGTACACCACCCCTTGTCGGTCAAAACTGCGTAGCTTGCTGTTCACCACATAGTACCGCGTGACGTTCGCCTGGTAGTCCGTCTCCTGCACGCAGTCCATGCCGTCCCATACAAACGTGGTCGTCCCGTTGGAATCGGTCCGGGTCAACATGCGCCCGGCCACGTCGTAGCCGTAGAAGTACTCCGTCGAAGTGTTGGTCCTGGTGAAGAGCACGTCTAGTCGGTTCAGCGTCGGTGCCACCGAAGCCTGTAGGAGCTAGCCTGGGTACGTCCAGTGGCGCTCGGTCGCTGTACTTAGCTCCTACTGTTGCGGCGGGGCTTCCCCACTGATGTCGACACCTTCAACCACCTCGCTCGAGGCGGATGCTTCGGGTGAAATTACCCGGCCGCCGCGGGCCTGCTCGGCGAGATGATGCATTTCAAAGACCAGTCTGAACTTTTCCGCGAACGGAAGCTGGGCCAAGGCCCACCTCTGTGTCGCCTTGGCAGCCAGAATGCGACGCATGACCTCGTCCGGATCTAGCCCCTGATCAGCCACGTCTCAACTCCAGAAAGCGTCGCCATCTTTCCAGAAGTCCGTGCCGCCGCAAGATGTCCTCGAGACGTGAGCGATCCAGCGGTACCCGTCCAGTCTCGAACAGGTGCTCGATCTTAAGCCTGTCCTTCGCGCGGTTCGTTTGTAGCGCGATGGCGACAGCGTGTTCCTGGGAGAAGACCCTCGTGGTCTGCTTGCCCACTTGGACGCTTATGGCCTCGCGCACGCCCTCCTCCACCAGGGGCGTGGACTCCGGCAGGATCTGCACAGGATACCCCTCGATCAGGACTGCCTCTCCTTCTGGGATACACCCCTGCTCTTGCAATTCTGCGTAGAGCTTGTCGAGAAGAACCAGCCCGCCGGAACTCACGGGCAGCCGTGTGAAGATGTCCAGATCTCGCGTATCAATCGGCTCAGCATAAAAGACGAACGCGAAGGCGCCACCAATAGCGTAGGGTCCAATGACGCCTCGCGATTCAAGGCCATTCAACCGCTCCAGGATCTTTTCCAGATCGGGAACCATGCGGCAGAAGATTTCTACATCCGCATTGTTCCCTCCCCGGCAAAGGAGCCTACGGCAGCCAGGCTCGATCGCGACCATGGTCGGATTCCATCCGCAACGCCGTGGCAGGGCGGGATCGCAGCCTCTCAAGGGCCTGCCGGCAGGACAGAGGCCCGCCCGTCGGTATTTGAAAAGTCAATGTCGCCGTGGGCATGCAGACGGGTCAGCGCCGCTTCGTGCGAGTCGACCGACAGCCGCTTAAGGCTTCGGTTCACTCGGCGGCCAACCCCTGAACTCGACAGGTGGAGCAGGGCCCCCAGCGTGGTGTAACTCCCGGACATGGTCCGATACACCATCCGCCAGGTCAAGGAGCTGGATCCCGAGGATCAGGCCATGGTCTTCCGCATCATCGAGACGTTCGCTACCCAGCGGCGGGTTGCCAGCATGCTGGCAGCGAGTCGGCCGGCTTCTTGAGTTGGAGCTGAACCAGGCGAAGCCTCGCCCCGCTCGGTCAGGTGTGGCTCAGGTGTGGCAGCTTCTTGACTGCCTGGTTGAAGACGGCCACCGGGTCCTTGGCTGAGGTGGTGCGAATGGGAAAGGTCTGGACGTTGCCGGACAACCCCACCATGGCGCCGGTGACGCCTTCGAGACGCTCGGCCGGGAGCGGGTGGAAGGCGTCGCGCAAGAATTTGAGGAGGTAGACCTCGTCTCCCATCTGGAAGGCCATCTGCGGGATGCGTTGACCTCGGCGATCGCCCATGAAAATTCGGTATCTCACAACAGTGCCTCGACGAACTGTTCGATGACGGCCTGGTCGGTAGCATCGAACCGGAGTCTGGGATTCACCTCCAGGGCCTGCACCCAGTCCAGAAAGTTCTGACGCTTCGAGACCGTCGGGTTGTACCGGATGAGTGAACCCATCTCCCGGATAGTATAACCCATGCGGCGGGCCAGGCGATACAGGTAGTCGTGTTCAGCCAGCAGGCCCTGGCCGTGGACCCGGGGGAAGACCTCGGCTCTGGCCAAGTGGTCGGCGATTTCGATGCCAGACTCGAGAATGGCCCGCAGCTCCACCAGCTCGTGGATGAACCAACTGGCTCCCAGAGGGCCTTCCTGGGGTTTGCGCCATACCGTTTGGTCCTCATCGTCGTACTCAGCGATGTAGCGGCCGAGGAGCTCGACGTCTTCGGTGTCGAAGACGACCGGCAGTGGCATGGCGGCGTATTGCTCACCATGGCGGCCACGCTGCGATGGGTCTGTCCATGGACATGGACAGCGCCGACGGGGACCAAGGCCGGATGGAAGAAACGCAAGACTCAGTGGGCTTCGGCAACTACCATGGTTTCCTGCGGTATTGAACTCACCCGCTTTCCCCTGTCGATCCGACAGGGGAAGGGGCGGGAAAGTTCGTGTCCCGTAACTGCGGGAAAGCTCACGTCCATTGACACCTGCAAAGCATCTATCGGACCACATCTTGGGGGCGCAGGATGTCGCTATCCATCAGCCTCGGGCGGAGGGGGAGGTGAGCTCTCGGGTTGAGGGGGCAGCCAATCGAAGAGCTGGCGGAGAATGTCGGCGACGCTTTGCGGTACCTCGAAAGAGGATGAGGGGCCCTCTCGCACGGAGTCGCTCCCGGACTTGCGCTGGTACTGAGCCCAGAAGCGGGAAGGACTGGCAGGGGGCCCTTCCCTGGTCCCCGTAGGCCCATCAACGGTGAAAACCTCGCCAGTCGGCAAGGCGACATCTGCTATTCGTCCGTCGGGAAGGTAGTGGTAGGGTGGTGCCGTGAGCATCGGGCAATGTTTGGGCCTCCTGTCGGGCAAGCGTCAATCCCCTGTCTTCTATACGACGCCCGTCAGTCCTTATCGGTATTCGGAGGAAGGGGGACAAGGGGAGCGCCTGGCTCCCGCTTCGGCCACGGCGCGGTATGAGGCGGTGGCCCAGCCCGTTCGGAAGGGAGCTTGTTGGCCCAGACCCGTAGTTCTTCGAACTCCTCAGGCGTTTTGGCCGTGACCAGGTCGGGGGAATGTTGCTCCACAAATCGACTCGCCGTCCGGGCATCGGGATGTCCTTTGAGTCTGGCCACTCTGGCCTGCAGCGGCGAGGGGGGAAACTGGGCTCGCAGCGCGGCCACTTCGTCCTGTTCTGCCGCGGTCTCTTCATTCATCTGGGTCTCGTGATCGTAGTAGTAGGCCAGTGCCGAGTAGATTTGCGACAGGGTCAGCCCGGCGTGCTGCCATTTCATTTCCTCCGCACTCCAGCCGTGGATGACGTGGTCGAGCACCAGCATGCGGACCTTGTAACGGGTTCCCTCAATCATGGCCTGGCCGGCCTCGTTGAGGACGATGTACCGGTAAGGTGTGGATGGCATGGCCTTTTGATTATACCACAACGGTGGACGGCGACCGGCGCCCCGGCTGCCAGCTCTCGCCAGACGCCTGAGCCACCGCCCGTGGTATCGGTTGCACGTGAAGGGCGGTGGCACCGCGACGGAGGAGCTCTGTCGCAGAAGCGACGCCGGGAGGTAGGCCCAGCAGAGCCCCTTCGCAGGTTGTCGGTTCGGCGAGGGGGTCACGCCGGGTGGTGCGCTCGGCAGCGTCCGTATCGATGTCGGACTGTTTTTTGCTTGGCCGCACTGGCCTGAGGAACGAAGGCCAGTGCGGCTGCTGCGCCCGACCGTGGACCACGCCGCCGGGCAGTATGCCGACGTGTCGAGGTCGCCCAGGTGCTATCGGGTGGCTTTGTCCGGATGCAATGGTTCACACATGCCTCTCCGACGCATGCAAGGCGCCGTATCGAACGTACCCGGAGGTTTGCCACGGGCTTCCCCCTCGGCGACCCCCGCCAGCGGAGCTGGCGGGGCGCCAGGTACGGGCTCACCCGAGACCCAGCCCGGTCCCCTCCCCCGCCGAGCGGTGCTCCCTCCTGGCCGCCCTACGGCCCGTCACTTTGGCGCCTGAGTGCGGGGCGGCCAGACGAAAGGTAACGCCGAGGGCCGGGGGTTTGGGGGTGGCCAGCCCCCCGCCTGATGTGCGGGCGGGTCCGGGAGATATCATGCGGTCGCCGATGCAACTATCGGACCACGGTATATACGGACAGGATGTCGCTATTCGTCAGCCTTGGACGGGGGAGGTGGGCTTGGGTATTGACGGCAGAGCCAATCGAAGAGCTGTTGCAGTCTCTCGGCGACGCTTGGCACGACCTCGAAAGAGGAGGAAGGGCCCTCTCGCACAGACTCGGTCCCGGAGTTCGAGGGGTACGCTGCCCAGAACTGCGGGGGACTGGCAGGAGGGCCTTCCCTGACACCCGTCGGCCCCTCAACGGTGAAAACCTCGCCGGTCGACAGGATGAGCTGTGATAGCCGTCCGTCCTCGCTGTAAAAGTGGGTGGCGGTCTTGCGATCAGGCAACGTTTGGCCTCCGTTCTCCGTGGATCACGATTTGGGTGATCCCCCCTCCAGCAAAACGCCCTAAAACCATGACAGGACATAACTCAGCCCCGGAGGAAATGCCGGGGAGATCCGGAACTGCGCTTGCAGCATAGCTTTGCTGGAGGCGATAGTGAAGAAAGTCAGATGCAACGGGGATCTTGA
>DASYBA010000323.1:0-10619 GCA_036501005.1 Candidatus Xenobia bacterium
CTCGAATATTCGGCGCCCGAGCAGTTTACCGAAGGGGGCAGCTTCGACGGCCGCTCCATGGTCTATGCAGTCGGAGCCCTCATGTATCACATGTTGACCCGCCGCAATCCACAGGCATCGCCCTTCCAGCTTGCGCCCGTCGGCGAGTTCAACCCCACCGCCTCACGGTCCGTGGTCGACACCGTCCATCGAGCCACGCAGAACGATCCGGGGCGCCGCTTCCAGACCCTTGCCGACCTGCGGCGCAAGCTGCAGAGCCTGGCCCGCGACTACGAGGCCGGCCGGCATCGGGCCGGTCCCTCGCGACCCCTCAACCTCCAGCGAGTCATCCTCAACGGCGCGCTGGCCTTCTTCTTTGTCGCCCTCATCGGGGGCGTCATGCTGCTGTTCTACTATCTGACCCCGAGGTAGCCGTGCTGAATCCTGGCGACATCCTGGAAAGAAGATATCAGATCGTCAAACTGCTGGGCGCCGGCGGAATGAGCAACATCTACCTGTGCCGCATCGTGGGCGATCCGGGCCCGGAGCGTTTCTGGGTCATCAAGGAAATGTCGGTCCATTACGCCGATCCCAGCGAACAGGCCACGGCGGTCGAACTGTTCTTGCGCGAAGGCGAGCTCTTGCAGCGGCTCGATCACAAGAACCTGCCCAAAGTGATTGACCGTTTCTTCGTCAACGGCAAATACCACTTCGTCATGGAGTTCGTCGACGGAGAAGACCTGGGCAAGCTCATCACCCGCAACCCCCAGGGGCTCCCGGAGAACATGGTGCTGCCCTGGGCGGTGGAGGTGGCGCAGGTTCTCTATTACCTCCACTGCCAGCAACCGCCTATCGTCTTCCGCGACATGAAGCCGTCCAACATCATGATTTCTAAGGGCACGGTCAAGCTGATCGATTTTGGCATCGCCCGCTCCTTCAAGCCCAACAAGAAAAAGGATACGATTTCGATAGGCAGCCCGGGCTATGCCCCGCCGGAACAATACAGCGGCCAGACCGACCCCCGCTCCGACATTTATGCGCTGGGCGCCACCGTGCACCACCTGCTGACCGGGCGCGATCCGACCGAGACTCGCACGCCCTTCAAGTTCGAACCCGTCAACGTGCTCAAGCCATCCATATCGGAAGCCACGGCCGCCATCATCGCCAAGGCGACCGAGCTCGATCCGTCCATGCGATACCAGAACGCCCTCGACATGAAGAAGGCGCTCAGTACCGTCGCCGGCATCCACACCCGCCCGACGCGGACCCACACGCAAGCCGTTGCACCTGGAGCCCCCGGGGTCCCGTCGCGGGGTCCTACGGGGACGACCAGCATCAGCCCGCTGCCCTCCCCACCCGCCGCCGTCTCACCCGATGACTGGGCGAAAGCGGCTGGCCTGGTGCCGCCGCCCTTCGGGGCCGTCCCGCTGCTGCAGGCTCCAGATCCGCCCCCGACACTCCCGCCCGTGCCGGTCCCCGCCGCCATGCCGGCCGCGGCCCCCGCGCCGGCGCCGCGCTTCCGGGTCACCGTGACCCACAAGCTCGTCGTGTGCGTGGTGGCCGCCGTGGGGCTTCGCCTGGGTCGGGATGAGATCCGACACATGATCCATCCACCCCCTCCTCCCATCCAGGGTCCCGCAGTGCCCACCGGCCCGCTCGCACCCGGCCTCACCCTCCTGCAACTGCAAAGCTCACCCCAGGCGGCCGCCAGTTGGTTCCGAGGGTACCTGGAGGATCATCCCGACGAGGTCGATGCGGGTCTCTGGTACCAGAACGCCATGGCAGCGAGCCTGGGGACGACCGTCAAAGTCTCGTTGGCCCCCTCCGTCGATCCGTCTCGGCGGGAGGAAGAGGCCCGCGGGGCCCTGCTCGCGCTGCAAGACGTCAACGGAGAAGGTGGGACAGGCAGCCACGGGTTCATGCAGGTCGTCCCCGGCCCAGCCTCGGACGCCGCCGCGACCATTGGCGACTCGGGCGCGACCCTGTCTCTCAACCCATCCGATACGGGACCTTCGGTGGCCCCATCGTTGGAAGCCCAGTGGAATGGGTTGGGCGAGCATCTGACGCGCCAAGGCTCGTTGCTGCTGTTGGTCCCGTCGGACAAGCCGGCCCCCGAGGCCCTCAAGACCCTGGAGGGGTTTCACGTGACGGTGGCCCCGGTGCCGCCGATGCCGGAGATGGCGTCGTCGACCATTGTGCTGGATTTGACCGGGGCGCAGTTGGCGACGGCGGCCACCGCCGCGCAGGCACGGGCTCCCAAAGGGGGGGTGTGGGCCCTCGACCCGACGGCGCCCACGCCGCTCCCGGAGGGCATCTATACGCTGGCCGAGTGGGCTGGAACGCCCGACGACGCGCCGGGCTATGCCTTTGCCCTGGCCTACAAGAGTGCCTTCAAGCGTCCACCGACGGTGTGGGCGTGGCGTTCGTGGGAGGCGGTCCACCAGATGGCGTCCGCCCTGTCGAATCCGGGTGACGTCTCCGCCGATTTGAAGAAGTTCGCACCTTCGAATCCGTCGACGTGGTACGTCTATCGAATGGAGAAGGGCTCCTGGCACCTGGTGGAGCCTGCCAAGGAGGTCGGCAAGGCTTGGTGACTCGCTCCCTCCTCTACCTGATGGGGTTCCTCGCCGGCGCCATGGGCGGCGCCGGCGTCGCGCTCTATCTGGTTCGGGAGGAAGGCATCTCCCAGCTCATGGCGGGGGCTTTCACCGGTCTGGTCATTGCCGTGTTCATGGCGCTGGCTCACAAACTGGCGAAAGCCCTGGTCGACGAGGATCGAGATACCCCCAGCGCAGACCTGCCGGCCCCGCTGGTCCGGCCTGCCCCGCTGTCCGCCTGGCTCATTCCGACCGGCGGCGGGCCCCGGGGCGCGTACCCGTTGAGCAAGCCGTGTACCTTGATCGGGCGAGACGTCGAAAACGACGTGGTCATCAACAGCAACTCCATGTCCAGGAGCCACGCGCAGATCGTGCGCATCGACGGCACTTACATGGTGCTGGATCTGGACAGCAAGAACGGCACCTTCGTCAATAACGAGCGGGTCGCCCAGCGCCAGCTTCATGATGGCGACGAGTTGATGCTGGGCAGCGTCCAGTTCCGGTTGCGTATCGAACAGTTCGAAGGCCGCAAGGAACCTCCCAAGGATCCGGACAATCCCGATACGATTCCCTTGCAGGAAGATCCGCGCGAGGCTCCCACCCCGCCGCCGGCGCCCCGGGCCCGGGAAGAGTGGGGGTCGGCCTCGGGCGGCGGCGCCCGGCGCATGCCCACCCGGCAGGACTGGGGTTCCGACAGTTGGGCAGCGCACGCCCGGGAGAATTTTCGCCGGGAAGCGCGGGATTGGGAAGACCGCCGCCGCCCCGCCTTGCCCTACGAGCCTCCATATCCACCCGAGCGCGACCGGCGGGAGTTCGACCCTCGGCGCTCCACCGAAGCCGACTACCCTCCCGACCGACGTCGCGCCCTGGATCCCGACTATCCGCCAGAGCGAGACCGCCGGCGCTCGGGGCCCCCGGACGATCCCACGGACTTTCCGTCGGATCCCGGGCCCCCTAGATGGTAGGCCACCGCACCTGGCAGGCTACCTGGCTGCTTCTCGTCGTCGCCGCCGCCATCCGGCTCTCCTTCCAACCGCTCAACGCCATGGACACCGACACCTGGTGGCATCTGGCGGGGGGGCGGGTGTTTGCCACCCAGTTGACGCTCCCCCATCAAGACCCGTTCTCGTATACGTCGGACGTCCCATGGCTGCCCTACGAATGGCTCTACGACACGGGAATCTATTGCCTGATGGTCGCCCACGGCATGACGGGCCTGCTGGTCATGCGGGCGGTGGTGGTGGCCCTGGTCGGCGTCGGCATGTATCTGTTGCTGATCCAGCTTGTGGGACGCACCGCGATGGCCGGCGCCGGGGCCCTTTTCGCGCTCGTGCTGCTGGAGCCGTATTACCTGATCCGACCGCACGTCGTGGGCTATCTTGCCTTCCTCGCGTTCCTGCATGTCCTGTATCGGATGATCGAGGGCGCCGGGCGCCCCATCAAACCGCTCCACTTTGTGTTGGCTGTGGCCCTGCTGGTCTTCATCACGGTCAACTTTCACGTCACCTTCATTTTCATGATTGGGTTCCTGGCCGTGTGGCTGGCCAGCGATGCCGGGGCCGCGAGTCTGCGCTGGATCCCCGCCCCGCACCCGCAACGTGGCTGGGGCCTGGCCGCGCTGGCGGTCTCGATGCTGGCGTCGCTATGCAACCCTCGAGGGTGGCACATGGCGCTGCACCCGTTCGATTATCTGGCCGGCAACATCTACACCCGCAGCATTGCGGAGTACATGCCGGTGCCGCTCTCCCAACAACCCGTGGTCAACCTGGTCTTGATCGGCTTGAGTCTTGTCTCGGTGGGGTTGGCATGGCGGCAGAGGCGTCCCTGGCTATTGGCCATCTTGCTGTTGCTGACTTTTGAAGGGCAAAAGAGCAGCCGCTACTTCGCCTACCAGGTATTGTTCACGTTGCCGGCCCTGGCCTGTCTCACTCGCAGCCGGTGGGAGCTTATCGAACACCGGGGGAAGCTTATTGTCCGGCTCGGGGGCTTGCCCCGAATGAATGTCGCTGGTTTGACCATGGTCCTGCTCATGGCAGCCGGGTTCCTGGGCTGGCAGACGGCAAGATGGGACGTACCCGTCATGCGGACAGTCGACTGGGACACGTTTCCTATCGACGCGGTCCGTTTTATCGACGCAGGGCGTCTGCCCCGCCGCATTTTCAACGCGTTCGAATGGGGCGGCTACCTCGAATGGGAGCTGCCCGATCACCAGGTCTTCATGGACGCCCGCAACGACGTCGCCTACAGTGGAAACGTATACGTCCGCTTCCTGAAAGTCGTCGAGGCCACGCCCCAGTGGCGCAGCATTTTGGATCAATATCGAGTCGACGTGGCCCTCCTCCGCCTGAATGATCCTGTCCTGCCCATCAATGCGGCCATGGCGCAGGCGCCAGACTGGGAGGAGGTCTATCGGGATCACAACGCGGTCATCTACATGCGCCGAGCAGCCCTCACGCCCGCTGCCCGCCGACGACTCCCGCTCGGCTACGCCTTTCCGCACAGCCCGTACCTGGACGTCTTCCTGGGGCAGCAAGCGCTGGCGAAAAGACAACCACAAGAGGCGATGAGCGAGTTCAGCCAGGCGGTGCAGGGGGATCCGTGGTATGCGCCCGCCTATGTGGGACTGGGCGTCGTGACGGCCCAGCAAGGGGCTCGAGACGAAGCGAGAGGCTTATTCGAACGGGCGATCGCCATCGATCCGCGGGCCTTCATGGCCCACTACAACCTGGGGATCTACTGGGAGATGACGGGAGACCGGCGGCAGGCGGCGCAGGAGTACCGGGCAGAGCTCGCCATTCACCCGACCTTCCAGCCCGCCAGGCAGGGCCTGCAGAGGGTATCGCACTAGGCCGAGACGTATCATGGCACCGTGGACCGCATCCGTCCTACCGGCAGCTCGTTTTTGCCCCCCGACACGCTGCCGGTTGAAGACACCGAGGAGCCTGGCCTGACCCCGGAGCCGGTCGATGTCCGGTGGGGCGCCTCCGAGGCCGTGACGCACCAGACACTCATCCCCCGGCCGCAGACTCCGAGCGCGTCCTCGGAGCCGACCCCCGCATCCTCGCCGTGGAAGGCCATGCTGGCGGCGGCCATGGCGCAGTTTCCCCACCAGTTTCTGCGTGTATCGGATCGGAACGGTGGGGCGGTGGGCACGGGCGACGACGTCTATGACGCCATCGCCCGCATGGTCATCGAGACGCCGTCGGAGGGACGGCTGCGGCAACTGGCCGATGAAGTGCGTCCGTTGGGAGGGGGGCTCTTGTCGGGGTTGGAGCGCTTCGGGATCAGCATCGTGATCCTATCGAGAGAGATGAAGCTGACCGAGTTCACAGTACGGGACATGCACGTGGTCATGCCGGATGCGCACACGGCCGACGGCCAGGAGTATGAGAAGGTTCGAGGCTTCTATCGACCCCGCCTGCGATTGATGCTGGTGGGCGAGGAGGAACTGGGCGCCGGCACCGCCCTGCACGAGTTCGGCCACGCCTGGGACCACGCCTACAGCGAAGAGAGCCGACTGCAGACGCCCGTATCGGTGCAATTATGGAACCGCTTTTCCGATACGCGGCGGGGCGTCGTGGATGCGTATGCCGAGGTCAACCCGGGGGAGTACTTCGCGGTCTGTTTCGAGGCATGGTTCGGCAAGGCGCGGGCGAAGTTGGCAGAGCTCGACCCCGACATGGCGTGCTTCCTGGACGACCTGCCGACGTTCTAGCGAGCCAGGTCCTCGACGACCCCTACCACGACCTTGCCGACGACGCCCAGGCTGTCGGCGCTGATCTTGTCCATGGTGTCCTGGGCCGTGTGCCAGTAGCTGTTGTGGGGGCCGTAGTCGAAATCGATGAGGTCGATGCTGGGAATGTGCATATTGAGAAACGGCGTATGGTCGTCCACCATGTCCTCTTTGACCCCATTGAAGTGGTCCGACAGGTGGAGCTCCTTGGCCTTGGCCCACACCTTGGCGTGCAGCCGCTGGGTGGAGGTGTCGTCGTCGACGATGTGGAGGTCGGCGTCGCCCACCATGTCGACCAGGATGAAGTCGTCGATGGTGTCCTTGGCCTTGGCGGCGGTTCGCACGTAGTGGCCGCTCCCGTACAGTCCGACGCCCAGGGGCTCCTTGCCGATGGACTCTTCTCCGTCGATGGCCACCAGTTGGATGGTCTTGGTAAAGGGGCCGTGGGCGGCCAGGACGCGGCCCAGCTCCACCAGGACACCGATGCCGGATGCGCCATCGTTGGCGCCGACAAAGGTGATGTCGTGGAAGGTCTTGCTATCGAAGTGGGCGCCGATCACGATCAGATCCGGCTCTTGGCCGGGGATGGTGGCGACGACGTTGGTGAGGTGGTAGGTCTCTTTGCTGACGATGACGTCGAAGGGCTGCGTGCTGACTTGGAGCTTGTCGGCGGCGAACTGGTCTTCGATCCACTTGACGCACTGCTCGTGCCCGGGCGTGCCGGGGGCCCGCACGCCGATGTCGCACTGTGCCTTGGCGGCGTCGTAGGCTCTCTGCCCGTCAAAAGCGGGCCCCGCCGCCAGGGCAACGCCAGTTGCAAAAAGACACACCGATAGCTTCAATCTGGTCTTCATTCAGTACCTCAACCGCGACAAACCCAGACGGGTTATCCTGTCGTCATGTAATAGAACCACTATCGACAACGGCGCACGACTAAAGATCATGGCGCCCTGCTCACTCGCATCTGGTCGACCCAGGACCGCCCATGCGACCCGTGCGCCATCCCCCACCCGAATTCGGGAGGTCCCATGCTCCAGTTCTGTGCCGTCGACAAATTGGAGGTTGACGTCACGCGAGTCATCATGAAAGCTCGCCGAAGTGCGAAAACCCCAGCTCCACGAGAAGCCGCCGGGCCTCTCCGCTCGGCTCTTGGGCGGGCCTAGAAGAGCGCTGACCTCGGCGGGGGACATCTCCATGTCTATCCCGTTGATGGCGTAGTCCGCATGGCGGGCGTGATGGTTGATGGCGTAGTCCTCATGGCGGGCGTGATGGGCCTCCCAACGGCCCACCACGGCTGTAACTACCAGGACGAAGATCAACATGGCAGCGTGGCGCACGGGCGGCACTTCTGACCCGGCCCCCAGCGGTCCTCCGTCCTGCCGTCAGCGCCGGGCCTCGGCGGCCGCCGGACCGGTTGCGATACATAGCGAATCCGCTATGTATCGCACATTTTCAGTGCAACCCATAGACGATCAGTGAAACATATCAAATCTGTCAGTTTGTTGCATGGGTAGCGCTGGGCCACAGTGGCGAAGACCACCCGACGGCGTGTCCCTCTGACCTCGCCCCCCCGGTCCTCTGTGCCACCAACCAGCGGACGTCCCGCCGTCTCCGCCCGCCGCCTTATCGTTCGACGCCCACCACCGCCGGGCACGGTATGATGTAGTAGTTTCTGCCTTATGCGGCGCCATTTTCGGTGTCACATCATACCGAAAGTGCAACATCATACCACGCAGACGGGTGGTGGAACCTTGAGCGGACGGGCGGCGGGATCCGGCAGGGGACACGCGACCTGGGAGCGCAGCCGTGTTGTCGGCACCAAGGATATCACGATGCTGGGTGTCCACCTGACAGTGGACCAGGTCAGGCGGAGCGGGTTCCGGACGTGCCACATGGGTGGCCTGACGTCCAATACGTGGACGTCACGGGAAGCGGCGGGCGGAGCGGTTGGCTGACGTCCACCCCATGGGCGGAAAGCGGTCTGGCCTCCAATACGTGGACGTCGGGGGAAGTGGCGGGCGGGGCGGTTGGCTGACGACGTCCAGCATGCGTAGGGATAGTGGCTTCATGGGCATATCGATCGGTATTCCCTGATATTTTCGCGAGTGAATGGTAAACCGTTCGCCGGCAAAAATATTTACTCGGCGGCTGTAGATAAGGACGTGGGCACCGAGCCTAAACTCGTCCGTCAGGTCTGCGTTGCACAAGCAGGCGCAACTCCTGCACCCGTCCGTTGCGCACAGAGATGCTGTATCCGTCATTCGCACCAAATGAAGACAGACAGGCCGACGCTTCGCTGACAGGAGAGTCTGGCGTGAAGCCCAGTTTTCGCAGCGCGGCCCAGTCATCTCTCAAGCGGACGACAACGTCGTCTTTTGTCAAGGTCTGCCCGGTGACCTCAACCACTTCGCCATCACAGAACCCCACCAGGGTGCCAGTCTTCCAGCCCCACACGCAGGTCCAGTCCTGCTGCCGGACGGTCCGGCTATCGGGTGGCCCCAGTCGCTCGACCACGTCTCGGAGGGCCATGTGCAGTGCGATGACGTGTCTCACGAGCAGCAATTCTGACCCCGCCCCCCGGCGTCCTATGTAGCGCCGTCCCACCCTTGAACGTGCAAACTGTTGGACGTCACTGGCGCCCGCCCCTCATCCCACTCTGATGGCTTGAGCTGCTACGACGGGCCCGCTATCGTGGCAGCCCCCACGCTGAGTCGCGATCCAGGGATGGCCTCTATCGGCCAGCGCCACCGTATTACATAGACAAAGGCTGGTATTTGCACCCGAGATCGGTCTCCGATATGGCCCTTTTGTCTATTTCATATCGAGTGTCTGGGGAGCACCCCGCAGACAAACGCCCACCATGTGACTGGCGGTCCGGCAGAGGGGACCGCACCCTTCAGTGGTGGTCCGCTGAGATCCACAGGAACTGGGTTCCCGCTGGAAGGTTCGGAACCACGGTGGCGGTCTGTGCGGCGCTGCCTTGCCCGGTGGGCGGGTTGAGCACCTCGAACACCTGGCCCGTCCCGAACAGAAAGAACAGTGCCTCAGGAGATGTGCCCGCCACATCCGCTGCGATGTGCATGTTGCTCGGGCTGCCGGGGACAGGGTTGGTCAGGGTGAAGGTTGGGCTGGCGAGAAACGGCTGTCCCGACAAGATTTGGGTCGCCACCTGGCTCGCTGATACGATGTAGACGGCGAGCTGGTTGCCGTTGTTGATGGTCAGCGCGTAGAAGACGTGGTTGACCGGGTCGTAGTCGATGGCCTGGGGCGCGACGCCGCCCGCTCCGGGCACGCTGGTGCCACTCATCAAGGTGGCGATGGCGGTCTCCGATGTCGTGGTGGACGGGTTGAGATAGGCCCTCAGGTTGCCATCCAAATCCAGGACGAACGCGATGGGAATCGTCTGCCCAAACACCGGCTGGAAGGCCGCCGGCACGGGAGTCGGCGTCGCACTCGGACTCGGACTCGGGAGCGGGGTCGGCGTCGCAGTCGGGGTTGGCGTCGCACTCCGAGTCGGCGCTGGGGTCGACGAGGGCAGCATGATAATAACTGGCGCCGTGAGCAGGTTCGAACCCCCGCCAGCACCGCCCCCGCCGCACCCACTCACGGCCGCCACCCAAATCAGCATGGACAGAAAGAAAGCTGCCTGCCCGAATCTCGACGACACTCTCACGTCAATGCCTCCAGCCCTCCCGTGTTGCGCTATTGGAGCGCACAGTGCGCTCCGGGAGACGAACATTCGGGGGGACGTTCGCTAATAAGGTGAACATTCTTCAGGGCAACGTTTCCGGGGCGGATCGATGCTCCTCCTCCCGCCGCACCCGGGCGTCCTTCAGCATGATGGAGTGCACGCGCCGGTCTTTCAGGAAGAACGCCAGATCCACCGTCTTGCCAAAATACTCGAGAAAGCCTGGTGCACTCACTGCTGCCGGGCCGAAGATGTCGTAGACCTTGAGCGCTTCGTCAAAAAAAAACAACGCAACAATTCCGAATTTGAGGTCGACCTGCGTCATCGGGCGATACAAACTGCCGCGCCCGGAGTCCCAGGCCTGTCACCGAGACTACAGGAGAGGGTGCCTGTCGCTCAAACAGGACCTCCAGACCGGTCGCCCACTTGCAAAGCAGGCGGTGCGTCCCCATCGGGTGGCCCGGGGGCCGCCCGAGGCGAGCGAAGACCTCGGACTGCGGCATTCCCAGGTAGATTCCGTCGACACTCCAGAGAGCATTCGATGTCGCGGGAGGCGCCGTGACCGGCCGCACCACCCAGCGCGCAGCCAAGCCAATGACCGCCAGCAGGACCACGACCACCG
>DASYBA010000324.1:0-3224 GCA_036501005.1 Candidatus Xenobia bacterium
CGAGTCATGGAGATGCTGAGCGAGCACACCATCACGGGGTGGCTGGAGGGATACCTCCTGACCGGTCGGCACGGCCTGTTGAATACGTACGAGGCGTTTGCCCACATCATCGACTCCATGTTCAACCAGCATGCCAAGTGGTTGTCCGCCACCACCAAGCGGATTTCTTGGCGTGCCCCGATCGCATCCATGAACATCCTGCTCAGCTCCCATGTGTGGCGGCAGGATCACAATGGGTTCTCCCACCAGGACCCCGGCTTTGTCGATCACGTCGTCAACAAGAAGCCTGATGTCATCCGCGTCTACCTGCCGCCGGATGCCAATACGCTGTTGTCCGTCACCAACCACTGCCTGCGCAGCCGCAACTACGTCAACGTCATCGTGGCGGGCAAGCAGCCTGCACTGCAGTATCTCGACATGGAAGCGGCGGTCCAGCACTGCTCGGAGGGCATTGGCATCTGGGAGTGGGCCAGCAACGACCGAGGCTCGGAACCTGACCTGGTGATGGCGTGTGCGGGAGACGTTCCGACCCTGGAGACGCTGGCGGCCGTCGACCTGTTGAGGCAGATGGCCCCGGAGCTGAAGGTGCGGGTCGTCAACGTGGTGGATCTGATGAAGCTGGTGCCGCAGGAAGAACACCCGCACGGGCTGTCGGGGAAGGATTTCGATACGATTTTTACCACCGACAAACCGATCATCTTCGCCTACCACGGCTATCCGTGGCTCATCCACCGCCTCGCGTATCGCCGCACCAACCACGCCAACCTGCACGTGCGGGGCTACAAGGGGGAGGGCACCACTACGACGCCTTTCGACATGGTGGTGCTCAACGACCTCGATCGGTTCCACCTGGTGATGGACGCTATCGACCGGGTGCCGGCCTTGTCGAAATACGCCGCCTACGCCAAGCAGGATCTGCACAACAAGCTCATCGAGCACACCGAATACGTGCGCACGTACGGCGAGGACATGCCCGCCATCCGCGACTGGAAGTGGCCGTACTGAAGCGTGGTTGAGGCGCTGGCCTCTCCCGATCCGGCCGTTCGATACGCGGAAGCGCATCGGCTGGCCACCCTCGACCCGCCGCCGGCCGACGCCATCGCGGCGCTCGTGCAAGCCCTGGGCGACCGGGGCTTTACCGTGCTCGAAGGCCATGATAGCTATGGGGCATACTGGGAGGATCGGGGCTACGTCTCGGACGAGGCCCGGCACGCCTTGATGCGGATGAAAACCCAGGCGGTGCCGTGGCTCCGAGAGGCGCTCAGCTCCAAGGCCTGCGCCTACGAGGCCTCCCAGGTCCTGGAAGCATTTACCACCGATGAAGTGCGGCAGTTGTCGGAAGACGACCGCACCGCGACTGTTGCCGCGTTGAAAGACTGGGATGCCTCCCTGGGCAGCTTCGCCTTCGAAGCTGAGCTGGTTCGGGCCCTGGAACGGGGGCAGTTTTCCGACGACCTGTGTCGGCTGGAATTCATCGCCCAGCACCCGAATGTCGATCGCAGAGCCGAGGCCATGAAGCGTATCGGTGAGCAGTCGGATGGCCGGGTGGCGGGCATTCTGGCCGGAGCCATCGTGCACGATGCGAGCTGGAAGGTTCAGAACGCCGCCGTGGCGGCCCTGGCCGTGCACCCGCCCACCCTGTCGGATGCGTCGCTCGGGCCGCTTCTCCAGCTTCTCTCGGACGGCAACCGCTCCAATACGTGGCCGGGGATTATTGAAATTGCCAGCCGCTACGGGCCTCGGGCGGCCTCGGTCGTGCCTCGCCTGCAGGCGATCGTGGCTGGCCAGGGACTGCCTCCCATGAGCGACGACTATCAGAAGACCGTGCAGGAGGCGGCCGCGCAGGGCCTCCAGGCGTTGCAGGGTTGAGAGTCCTCATCTGTGGCGCCGGCATTGCCGGTCCGACCCTGGCCTGGTGGCTGAACCACTACGGCCATCACGTGACGTTGGTGGAGAAGGCGCCACGACTTCGCACCGGCGGTTATGTCATCGACTTTTGGGGCGCTGGGTATGAAATCGCTACACGCATGGGTCTGCGCGATGCGGTAGAGGGGCTTGGCTATCGGGTTCACACCGTGCGCATTGTCGACCGGCGGGGCAGGACGGTATCGGGTTTCCCCGTCGATGCCTTCCGCCGGCCCCTGCAGGGGCACATGACCAGTCTTCCGAGAGGGGAACTGGCATCGGCCATCTTCCGGGCACTGGGCGACCGGGTCGAGACTCGCTTTGGCGACAGCATCGCCCAGTTGGAGCAGCGCGAAGACTCCACCCTGGTGACCTTCGAGCAGGGAAAATGTGAGGCTTATGACATCGTCGTCGGAGCAGACGGCTTGCATTCTCGGGTGCGAGAGCTGGTCTTCGGACCGGAGGAGCAGTTCGAACGCTATCTCGGCATCCTGGTGGTCGCCTTCGAGGCCACCGGCTATCGACCGCGAGACGAGCTCACCTACCTCCTCTATCCGCAGGTCGGCCAGCAGGTCGGGCGGTTTACCTTGCGAGACGACCGCAGCATGTTCCTGTTCACCTTCGCCCATCCATCTGGCCACGTGCCAGCCGACCTGGCCGCGCAGAAAGGGCTGGTGAAGGCGCGATTTGAGAGGACCGGCTGGGAGTGTCCCGAGATCCTGAAGGAGCTGGACGAGGCGGAGCATCTCTACATGGATCGCGTGAGTCAGATCGAAATCCCTCACGACTGGAGCGTCGGCCGGGTGACTCTGGTGGGCGACGCCGCTTCCTGCCCGTCGTTGTTGGCGGGAGAAGGCTCGGGCCTCGCCATGGTGGCCGCCTATATTCTGGCAGGAGAGCTTCACCGCCAGGAGCCCGCTCACGCCTTCGCCGCCTACCAGCAACGCTTCCGTCCCTTCGTTGAAGATAAGCAGAGAAAGGCACGCGGCTTCGCCGGCGCGTTCGCCCCTCGTTCCCGACTGCGGCTGCGCCTGGGAAATCTGGCGATGAAGCTTTTGCACTTCCGCTGGCTGGCCGACCTGGCGGTGCGGCAGCAGTTCGGTGACCGTATCGAACTGCCCGATTACGATGGATCGTAGCCGACGTGGCCAAAGTTGCGGAGGGCCAGGTGGTAGCCCAGATTGCGGGCGACGTTCCACCACAGGCCAGCCCGGGATATCGATAGCCGACGGACGATGCTGTGGAGCGAGTAGAACTCCCGGGCGGCCCACTCCATGCCCATGAGGAGCTCCTCCGCCGACATGTGGGCCGGCTGGAAG
>DASYBA010000325.1:0-3282 GCA_036501005.1 Candidatus Xenobia bacterium
CACGATCCCTATCGGTCGCGGGTGTTGTTTGCCGCCTTTCCCAACGGCACCGGCGATGCCGCTGGCGTGCGCCGTATCGTGGAACGGTTCAAAGACGACATCCGCTATTGGGAGCCTCGCAACGAGCCGAACTTCGGCAGCTCCGGCGCCGCCTTTGCCACCAACGAGATGAAGCCGTTCCACGATATCGTCAAGGGCGTGGACAGCAGCCTGCGGGTGCTCGGCCCCGGCGTGGTCAGCATCCATCCCGACATGCTGCACTGGATGGACGACTTTTTTGACGCGGGCGGCGGGCGCTCTATCGATGCATTCAGCTTTCACGCCTACAACGACCTGAATGGCGACGTATTCCTGGGTCGCCGGGCGCTCGATGCGGTCGATGCCCTGCTGGCCCGGCACGGCTTGCGCGGCATGGAGAAGTGGCAGACGGAGCAAGGCTATCCCGCCGCGTTGTATGGGGTCTATGAACCCCGTCTGCAGGGTCGCTGGACCATGCTCCAGATGATGCTTTACGAGCAGTACGGCATTCCCAAGGAACACAACCACCTCTGGTACGATCGTTCGCACGGCTTCTGGGATATGCCCGACTTCTGGGAGAATGACGATGGCAGCCTGAATCCGGCCGCGGTCCTCATGCGGGTCTGGTCAGAGGAGCTGCACGGGGCGCGGTTTGTGCGGGCCCTCGACTTTGGCGAGACGGGCAACCGTCTTTTGCTCGGGGACGTCTTCGTGGGCCCCCAGAAGCGGGTGCTGTCTGTCATGGCGACCGGCGAGACCCATCTGCCCGTCCAGTTTCGGGTGCGGGGCGGACCGGTGGTCCGCGTGGTGGACGCCTTCGGAAGAGAATCGCGGGTGCGGGTGCAGGGCGGCGTTCTGACGTTGACCGCCACCGAGTTGCCCCTCTACCTCGAGCCCGGTGCGGATCAGGACCTGCGGGAAGTCCCTCTCGCCTGGGGGCCGGACCTGGCCCGCCTGCCGGGCGTCCAGGTCACCTGCTCCCAACCGACCAGCGGGCTGGACACCTTGGTGAATGGCCAGTTCGAAAACTGGTACTGGGCCCAGAAGGCCGACGATGAACCGTGGAACCTGCAGGATCCGACCTGGCCAGTCACTATCGATTTGCGCCTGCCGTCGGCGCAGACTGTCGATGCCGTGGTGCTCTATGCCCTGTCGCCGTGGCAGAAGCAGGGCACCCTCCTGGCCTACGACGTGCAGGTGGCGGAGGGCGGTCGATGGCGCACCGTCGCCGTGGTGCGGGAGCCATCGAATACCATCCTGGCCCGTACGGCCGTCACCCGGACGTCGCTGGATTCCTTCTTTAGCGATCGCGCCACCTTTGTCCATCGGTTCAAACCGATACGGACCGACTGGATCCGCGTCATCATACGCGACGCCACCTGGGGCGGGTCCGTCGATGCAGAGATGGGCACCCATGGCGGCCAGGGGTGGGGGCGGGAGCTCATGCTCCGCGAAATCGAGGCCTACGGGCGCTGAGCCAACCGTACTAGTCCCCTCGATTAGGTCTATCGAACGATAGCAAATCTACCGCCGAGCCTGTACATTGAGGGTGTGGGGATTGGCGGAGGTTCAGGCAGTGCGGTGGTTTTTTCTGGTTCTTTTGACGGCCTTGGTTTTCGGTGGTGCGCCGGCGTGGTGTGACGAACCCGGCGGACAGTGCGTCTTCAGTAGCACGGACACGGTTCGAGTGAGTCTCTTGCAGCAGACGCTGGCATTCTACGGCATTACCGCCCAGCGCATAGGCTCCAACGGCGAGGTGCAGGCTTTGTGGGTATCGCCCAACGACCGGTTGAGGTCGGAGACGGTGGTCTCGGCGGTTGAAGAGAGCCTGGATGCGACTTCGGGGGGCAGTAACAGCACCGGCGGCGGAGGCTGCGGGCAGCTCTAGCAGGGGTTTGCGGCGGCGCACCTAATCACGGGGCCTTATGACAACAGACCCGCTGCAGAAGCTCGTCATGGTGAGCGTGCCGGACAGCGCCATTGCCGAGAACTTCCGTTCCCTGCGCACCAACGTGGCCCGGCACCTCAACAATGGGGTGCGCAAGCTGCTGGTGGGCAGCTCCTGGGCGGGCGAGGGCAAGACCCTGGTCGTCGCCAACCTGGCGGTCGCCCTGGCGCAGATTCAGAAGCAGGTCATCATCATCGATGCTGACCTGCGTCGTCCCAAGATGACGACGCTGTTCGGCCTGGTCGACCAGCCGGGCCTGTGCAACTCTCTGGCCGACAGCTCGCCGGCGGCCCCGCATATCCAGCGGACCGGAGTCGCCTCGTTGCGCATCCTGCCAGCCGGCAACCTGCCCGATCCCAATCCCACAGACCTGATGAGCGGTCTGGGCATGAAGCACATCCTGGCCGAGCTGGAGCCCATGGCCGACGTGGTTCTGGTCGACTCCAGCCCGCTGGCCATCTTCTCGGAATCTTCCATCATCGCCACCATGGTCGATGCGGTCATGCTGGTCATCAACACCCGCCGCTGGCGCGGTGAAGAAGAAGTGCAGGTCAAGCGGCAGTTGGAGACGCTGGGCGCCAACGTCATCGGCATGGTGCTCAATGAGCTCGATCAAAACGAGCGGGGTCCCGACGAGTACAAGTATCGCTATCGATACCAGAAAAACAAGGCCAAAGCGCGCTAACAGTCCCGTTTGACACCCGTGCTATACTCATGCCGACGAGCGGGCCATGGGCCGGCGCGTCCAGTTCACACGCTCTGGATTCCCTCCCCACTGGTGCCCTGATAAAGGGTTGGGGGTGGGTTGGAAGGAGCGGCGGACCCAACCAAAACAGCAGGAGGACCCTCAGGCTTGGCCATTATCTCCATGAAACAACTGCTCGAAGCGGGCGTGCACTTCGGGCATCAAACGCGTCGCTGGAACCCGAAGATGGCGAAGTACATCTTCACCGAGCGCAACGGCATCTACATCATCGACCTGCAGAAGACCGTCCAGAAGGTCAAAGAAGCCTACAACTTCATGAAAGACGTCACCCGCACCGGGAAGGCCGTCCTCTTCGTGGGCACCAAGAAGCAGGCGCAGGAAGCCGTGCAGGAAGACGCCAAGCGCAGCGGCAGCTTCTACGTGAACCAGCGCTGGCTGGGCGGCACGCTGACCAACTTCAAGACCATCCAGCGCCGCATCGCCCGCCTGCGAGACATCGAGGCGATGATGAACGATGGCCGGCTGGACCACTTCAACAAGAAGGAACAGAAGCGCATCACCGACGAGCGCGCCAAGCTGCTCCGCTTTTTGGAAGGCATCCGGGACATGG
>DASYBA010000326.1:0-12891 GCA_036501005.1 Candidatus Xenobia bacterium
CCCTCAACCTCAGCAATGCGCTCCTGCAAGGGTACAACGAATATCCAGCCCCCGACAATCCACCGATCCCCCTGATGCCAACTGGCACATGGGCCGTCGTCAAGATCTGGGCCAGGGCCCATTGGATCGTGGTGGCCGGCGTGCTGCTCGCCGGGCTGGCCGCCCTGGTCGCCGTAGGTCGCTGGCTGTCAACCTTCCGTCGCATTCACCAGTCGGTGGTGGTCGTCCCCAACGAAAAGGTCGTGACGAACCGGGTCGGCCAGTCCGTCGGCAAGTGGTGCCTGGTAGAGCATCTGGGGGAGGGGGGCACCGCCGACGTCTACCGAGGCGCGACCGGCAACCAGCCGGATGCGGCCGTCAAGATCATCCGCACTGGCCAGGTCAGCGAGGAAATGCTGGCCCGCTTCAAGCGGGAAGCGGAAATCCTCGAAACCCTCCGCCACCCCAACGTCATCCAGCTCATCGAGTTCGGCGAGGATGGCGACGCCATGTACCTCGTCGAGGAGCTGGTCTCGGGCGGCTCCCTGGGCGACCGACTGCAAGTCCCTGGGCTGTCCGTGGAGGCGTTCTATCAATACTACCGACCGGTCCTGGAGGCCATCGCCTTCGCCCACGACCAGGGCATCGTGCACCGGGACATCAAGCCGGAGAACGTTCTCCTCACGGAGGACGGCCAGGTCAAGCTGACCGACTTCGGTCTGGCCAAAGCGGCCACCTCGGCCAACGTGACGACCAGCAACGTGCTGGGCACGCCATCGTACATGGCTCCGGAGCAGTTCTCCGGCCACGTGGGCACGCCCGCGACTGACCAGTTCTCTCTCGGGGTGATGGCCTATGAGATGTTGTGCGGCCGACTACCCTTCGAAGGGGAAAGCGTGGCCGAGCTCATGGCCAAGCGGCTGCAGGACCCGCCGTCGCTGTCAGCCATGCGCGGTGCGCCTCTCCCTGCCCATATCGAACAGACCATCATGCGCATGCTGTCACGCCGCCCCGAGGCGCGCTACCCCAACCTCCACCAGGTGATCGCCGCCATGGATGGGGTCAGACGCGGAGTCCCGAGATCAGACGGTTGAGGTCCTCCTCCCGGCTGCGGCCCTCATCCTGGGCCTGCTTGATCTCCTGTCGATAGCCCTTGAGGGTATCTTCGTCCGTGCTCAAGTCCCGGACGTAGCGCTCCCGTAACGTCTTCTCGTCGTCATTGTTGCCCAGGGCCTGCAGGTTCTGACGCAGTCGTGCCTGGCTCTGTTCGATAGCCTTGATGTCTTCCTGGCGCCGTTGGATGATGGTCTGCAGCTTCATGAGACCGTCGTTGATGGCCACCAGCTCCTGCAACGGACGGATGACCCCAGACGGGATCTGCCGAGCCGCGAGCCAGGTCTGCAGGATGTTGCTGTTGATGGTCTTCAGCACGAACTGCTGCGACACCATCGTCTTCTCCTGCACCGGAAAGCGGGTGGTCTGGTGGGGCGGCAGGTCGAAGCGGAACCGATAGTAGCTGGCGGTGGTCTCGGCGGGCGCCGGGGTGCCGTCGAGCTCGGCTTCAGGCATGATGGGATGGTCGAGGAAAAGGTTGATCACTCTCGTGCCTTTGTTATTGAACAGGTAGGTATGCCGATGCAGGCGATAAGACGTGAAGAAGATCTTGCCTGCGGCGATCTGGCAGGCAGCCACCGTGTCGTCCTGCACTTCGTTGTCCCGGCCGACCACGCAGCCCAACTCCACCGAATATGGCACGATGCGCTCCTCATTCGGCTTGATCGTGTCGAGCATGGCTTCGCCGACGTAGGCCTCATTTTCGAATACGGTCATGGGACCGCCCTCCAGCATGAGACCCGTCGTGTTCTTGAAGAGCAACGCGGTCATGGGGTTCTTGTCCCGCACGCTGGCATTGTAGACCGCCACCCGCTTGCCTTCGAACTTCTCCTGGGCGATGGGCACCAGCGCGGACTGGGCACGCTTGACCGTGACGGGGTTCTTGATGTCGTATTGAAAGAGATCGCCGACCTCGACGGTGCGTGTCTGGATCGGCACGGAGCGCGCGCGGGCGGCAGCTCTCTGGGCTGGCGCAGGCCAGGCGGGAGCATCCGCGGCGAGGGAAGCGGAGAGACCCGCATCCCACGACGGTGCCGCCGGCGGGGCCTCAAACGCCATCATCACGGCCTCCTCCAGGACGGGCGGGCCATAGGCTTCTTCCTCCTGGACCTGCACCACCGGACGGCGCCGGTAACGAGGCGAATAGAGGTCGTGGACGAAGCTGACCGGGAGGCCGGCGACCAGGGAGAGACCGATCTCGTTCCAGTCCTCATCGCCGGTATTGTCGACCATGGCCCAGCCCTGCAAGAGCGAGGACGCATCGTCGAGCAAGACCCGATAGGACGTCTTCCAGACTGGCGCCTCGACGGTATACCCCACCAGCAGCTCACGCTTGCCCTGGCCGCGGGCAAAGATGGTCAAACGCTTGAGGTCCTTCTTGCCGGCCGCGTGCAGAATGCCCAGCAGGTGCTGCAGGTCCTTCTGTAGCGATTCGTCCAGCAGGACAAAGCGCTTGACCTGGAGGAGGTCGATGCTCTCCAACGACGACCCCTCCACCAAGACCACCAGATGGTGGTTCTCGACGGCGTGGTCGCCCTGCAGGCTGGTAACTTTCTGGATACCCGTCACCACGCCTTCGATCTGGCGGCTGCCGATCTCCAGGCGCACACCAGCCCCCTTGATCTGGCCCAGAAAGCTTACCAGTACCTGCCGGTCTTCCAGGCGAATGGCGATGTCGTCGAGTTGCTTTTCCAGCGGTCGTGTCGACTCGTAGCTGATGCTGGAGATGAGGCCGCTGGTCATGTCCAGGACGGTCAGCGACTTGAGCACGTCGTTCATCTCGGCGGCCTTGAAGTGCAGGTCGACCGCCGCGTCGTCCTCCACCTCACCCTGGCGTTCGAAGTACCCCACCCCGTGCTTGTACAAAACGATGCGCTTGATCGGTAGCATGGGTGCAGGGTTCAAAGTGCCCATAGGGGAGTTCCTGCGGCCCGTGAAACGATCGCCATGCTGCTCTACCAGGATGACGACCTCGTGGTCGTCAACAAGCCCTCCGGACTGCTGGTCCACCGGGGATGGGCTCGGGACCCGGTGGTCCTCATGACCATGGTGCGGGACCAACTCGGCCAGTGGGTCTACCCGGTGCATCGTATCGATCGGGGGGCCAGCGGGGCCGTCTTGATGGCGCTTCGGCCCGAGATCGCGGCGACACTGGCGAAAGGGTTCGAACAAGGCACGGTGGGCAAGACCTATCTGGCGCTGGTCCGCGGCATCACCCCGGACGACGGCGTCATCGACCACCCCGTGCCACGGGATGATGGCGTGCGGGTGGAGGCCGTCACCCGCTACCGGCGTATCGACACCTTCGAACGATATTCGTTCGTGGAGGTGCAGCCCCAACAGGGGCGACTACACCAAATCCGCCGGCACATGAAGCACATCAGCCACCCGCTGATCGGCGACGTTCGCTACGGCAAGGGCGAGCACAACCGGCGTTTCCGGGAGGAGTTCGACATGCACCGACTGGCACTGCACGCCTGGCAACTCGGGTTCGACCACCCCAACGGCACCCGCCTGACGATCACGGCGCCTCTGCCCGAAGACCTGGCCGGCCCATTTTGTCGCATGGGGTTGCACCTTCCCCCGGGCTGAGCTATAATGTCGACAACTCACCGACGAGGACAGACCCCTCCGAGAGGCTCCTGCGAACCCGTAAGAGGTTGTCCAACCTCCTGGGCGTGTAGTAGTGGGAGACGTACGGCAGACGACACTGCTGCAATAGAGCGCTGGTGCAGGGCACCAGAACCTGGATGGCACCACCGGCGCAGGCTGGTTCCAGAGACTACCGTAGGTGGTGTTTGTCATGCCAGTCGTCCAGTCGCTCTCTCGCACGCTCGTGTCCGGCGTCGCCCACCATGTGGGTGCCGAGGTCCGGCTGCAAGGATGGCTCTATCGAGTCCGCAGCCTGGCCCGTTCGACCTTCCTGCTGCTGCGCGACCGCACCGGCGTCGTGCAGTGTGTGGCGGCCACGGCCGATCTGAAGGGGCAGGAGCTGAAGGTCGACGACGCGGTCGAAGTCACCGGCACGGTGCGGGCTGACGCCCGCGCGCCAGGCGGCCACGAGCTGGACCTGCAGTCCATCGTCGTATTGAACCCGGCGGCACGCGTGCTCCCGTTCACCTCGTCGTCCGATATCTCCCAGGTGGGGGCTGACATCCTCATCGAAAACCGCCCGCTCGCGCTTCGCCATCCGGAAATTGGCGACATCTTTCGGCTGCATGCCGCCCTCGTCGGCGCTTTTCGAGACAGCCTGTCGGCTCAGGGATTTACGGAGATTTTCACCTCCAAGATCGTCGCCAGCGGCACGGAAGGCGGGTCCAACCTGTTCGAAATCAAGTACTTCGACCGGGTCGCGTACCTGGCGCAGAGCCCCCAGTTGTATAAAGAACAGGGGGTGGCTGGCTTGGAACGCGTCTTCGAGACCGGCCACGTCTACCGGGCCGAGCCGCACGCCTCGAGCTGGCACCTGACGGAGTACTACTCGCTCGACCTCGAGCTAGGGTTCATCGACGGGCCGGAGGACGTGATGCAGGTCGAGAGGGTCTTGCTGACCGACATGTTCGAACGGATCAACCGCACGGGCATCCTGGAGCGGCGGAGCCTCCCTCCCCTCCCGTCCATGCTCGAGGTGCCCATGTGGGAATTCGAGGATGCGATAGCCCGACTGGGTCGCGCCGACCTGGTCGACGACCTCGATCGGGAGGCGGAGCGCCAGCTCTGCGCCATGGCCGAGAAGGAGTGCGGCGTGCCGGCCGTGTTCGTGGTCGGGTTTCCGCCGTCCGGGCGTCCCTTCTATACCCATCCCCGGGGCCCCGGCCGGGCGCAGAGCTTCGACCTCCTCTTCCGCGGCCTGGAGATCACGACCGGCGGCCAACGGCTACACCGTCGTGCCGACCTCGAGGCGGCTTTGCTGGCTCGAGGCTACGACGTGTCGGCTTTTGAAGCCCACCTGCGCATGTTCGAACTGGGCATGCCGCCGCACGGCGGCCTCGCCATCGGGGCTGAGCGCTTGACCGCGCAGATCCTGGGACTATCCAACATCCGTGAAGCGACGCTGTACCCGCGAGACCGCTATCGAACTCGCCCTTAAGAGATGTAGGTGCCGCCGGGGCCTCCCGCCAGAAACGACTGGATATGGCCCACGTTTTCGGGCATGATGGTGTAAGGGCTGTGCGGCACACCCAGCGTAAAGTCACTTGAGTGGGTCAAGGCGTTCGCGATCTCAGTGTAGTCGCCGGTCGGATTGGACGGAGTTACATAGACGCTGCCCAGTTGGGCGACCGCATCGCGGTGGTCGCCCACGTACAACACGTTGTTCATGGGCACGCCGGCCTGGTTATAGTCTTTCTGCGAGGCCACGCCCGCAAAACTCAGGACCCGAACGTCCTGGGCAATCTTGTCATGGTAGCCGGGCTGGTGGGATAGCATGTTGAGGGCCAGAGCGCTCACCGCGCCCCCGCCGCTGTGGGCGACCACGAGGACCTGATGCCCCTGATCCAGCGACTGCTTCATCAGGTTGTAGGTGCTCTGCACCGACGGGTCAGTCTTGAACACCTGGGACTGGTCGACCGGCACGCCGGCCTGCACCTGTTTCATGGTCCCATAATCCTCGGCGATGCGAGTGATATCGGCGGCTCGAGTGGCGTCCGTTCCCTCGTGGACCATGACGATGGGCTGATTCAGGTTGTAGCTGCCGGACTTGTTGCTGTCCAACAGGTCGGTGTACGTGTGCGTATAGCTGCTCATGCCGCCGTCGATCCCCTCGACGCCGATGACCACTCGATTGTTGACCACCGCGTTGGCGGGAATATTGTTGCCGTCGGGCGTCGTCTGCCCCGCCATGGCCAGCAGCGTGGACTGGCCCTGCCCCGTCGGAGTGATCTCGTAGACCTCCCCATAGTGGGACGGCGTATCGGCCCCGGGGTTTGGCTCGAAGATGTTGTTGAACGCCTGCACGACGGGCTGCGGAGCGACGCTCGCCACCCACTGCTGGGTGGGAGCGCCGATGGGCGCCGGCAGGGCCCCGCCGAGTGCTGCTCCGGAGGCTGCGCCCAGGCCTACCAGACCGAGGGCAAGGCCAGCCCCGATCTTGGCCCCGAGATGCCGGGAGTGATGCTGGACCTCGGGGAGGCTATCGACAGGCTCCTCGCCACCGGCGGATGCTTCGGCCGGCGGGGCTGGAGAAGGGGGGGAGAGGCGGAGGGTGCCGCGGGAACGGGGGGCTTGTAAGGAGTCCATGGGCTGAGTATAGCGAGATGATTTCGCAAGGTTGCGACCACGCTGTTAAACAACTGTTACCGTGTTGCCAAACGGAAAGATTTTACGAGACTTTGCGACCTGCATCACAAATCAAGAAGGAGGCTTTCATGCGCACTGCTCTCGCCACCATCGGCCTGGCTGCCGCCCTGCTGACCCCGCTCACGCCCCTCTCGGCCGCCTGCTGTTACTTCGCCGCCCTCGGCAAAGACATCAACCAGCCCGGACAGAAGGCGTTCATCACCTGGGATGAAGACAAGCACGCCGAGACGTTCACCGTGCAGCCCACCTTCCAGGGCAACGCCACCGACTTTGGCATGGTCATCCCGACGCCGACCCGGCCCCGCCTGGCCGAGATGCCGCGGGACTTTTTCAAGGCTCTGGCCATCTTCACCATCCTCGAGCCGATGGACGTGAGCAAGTACAAGAACCTCAACATCTACAAGACCATGCGCATGGAGGATGCGGCCGGCATGCCCCCCGGCCGTCACAGCAGCGTGCGGGTGCTGGAGGCCGGCATCGTGGGCAGCCTGGACTACAAGATCCTCGAAGCGGACCGGGCCGACGACCTGTTCGATTGGCTGAAGAGCAACCGATACACTTATGCGGGCGACACGGCCACCCTGGACTTCTACATTCGCAAGAAGTGGGATTTCACGGTCATGAAGATCGACCCCCGCCAGATGAAGAAGAACCCTGATGGAAGCTATACCGGAGACGTGACCCCCACCCGCTTCTCGTTTTCTTCCGACCACCTCACCTACCCGCTCCACATCACCCAGATCAGCGTTCCCACCCACACCGACGCGCTCTTCTACGTGCTGTCGAAACACAAGGTGGACCTGCCCGACCAGTGGTCGTACGAACCCAACTTCCTCTCCATGTGGTCGCAGGCTCTGGGGTACGCGCTGCCCGACAAGGTGACGCCGAAGGAGCACATGTGGCAGGCCACCATATCGAAACTTCAGCCGCAACCCAACACGGTCGGGGGAACCCTGGAGTGGGCGGGGGTACTGGACGACAAGCAGATGGGCTTCATCGACGGGTCTCGGTCCTACGATCGGGATGCGCCGCCGGAAGAGGCGAAGAAGCTTGCCCTGCTCAAGGGCCACCTGCAACGGGGTCTCTACCTGACCAAGTTCCGCAAACAGTTCGACAAGGCCGAGATGACGCACGACCTGGATCTCGTCCCGGCGACCATCCTGGGCCTTCAAGACGATATCGACTACACCCAGATCCTGCCGACGTCGCCGCCGTGAGAGGGCGGCGCCAGCCGACCTGGAAAAGGACAGTGTGGGCTTGCAAAACCGTCGCCTGGAAGTCTACCGGAAGCCGGAGCCACGGGCGGGAACACCCTACGAGGCGGCCTACGCCGAACTCACGACATTCGGCCTGGAAGAGAGCGTCGCGCCCCTCTGTCGCCCCGACGTGGCAGTGAGGGTTGCCGCCCTGCTGCCCCCACCGACGGAGCAGCCTTAAGGTTTGAAGCGGAGGGATGGGGTGGATGATGATGGCATGAGTAGCGATGCCGTCTCCCCTCCCGTGTCCGACAACGACAAAGGCTCGCCCGGCATGTTGGGTGCAGCCACATCCACCGACGTCGAGCACATCACTGACCCGACCAAACCGGTGGACGTCCTGCAACGGCAGGCCATCCTCCCCCCCGACATCGGCGGCGGCGACTAGCCCCGCTTGACGGCCAGGTCGTACAACTGGTCGGCCAGCTTGATGAGGCCGTCTCGGCCTTCCAGGCCGGCCCACCAGGTGGGCGCGTCCCGTCGCAGTCGTTCGGCCCCACACCAGGCCCCCGCGAGGTGGCCCGTCATGCTGCCGACCGAATCCGCGTCGAACCCGGCGTTGACAGCGACCTCGACGGCGCGGCGAGGGTCGTCTGAGTGACGCAGGAAACAGTACAACGCGGCCGGGACCGACTCGAGCGCAAAGGCCCCATTCCAGGTCACGCTCAGGGCCTCGTCGGGGTCCGCTTCCAATAGGGTGCCGACCTCCCGGAGCCGGTCCGACATGCGCACTCGCAAGCCTTGACGACGCTCGGAAGTAGCTTCCTGTTCGATATCTGCCACCTGCGAAGCCAGGAACTCCAGCAGAGCGTCGGCCGCCAGCGATCGGCCCGACAACCGCCGGCGCGAGCACCAGGCCACCGCCAACGCCATGACCACGGCCCCCGACACGCCAATCGGATGGGTGTGCGTCACGACCGCTGAGACCACGGCATTCCGATACAGTAAGCCAAGATTGGCGTGCACGGCCCACACCAGTCCGACCGGCGCCACCCGCAGCGCAGCACCATTGCCTCCAGAGTTGGACTCTACCCCTGCCTGGTACCACGGCACTCCGTCCATGAGGGCATGGGCGGCCCTGTCCGCGGCTGCGCCCATGCCGCGGTTGTGGGGCAGCAACTGAACCAGGCGCCGTCCGAACTCCTCCGGATCGACATAGCCCTCCGCACCCTGCATGCTCAGGGCCAGCTCTCGCAACATGTGGACGTCCCCGGACACCATGCCGGCAGAGTCTGGCAGACCCGGAACGAACGCCTGGTAGTCTTTCACCCCGGCCGCGCCGTAGCGCGCCCGAATGGTGGCCGGATCCAGCCCCGACAGACCCCGCCCCAGAGCGGACCCAGCCGCTCCCCACAGGATGGCGCCGCGTATCGAATCCCGCCATGCCGCCGGGTCCCACGGCCCTGACAAGCGATCCGGCCAGGCGACACGGGCCGGCACGAAACGGCCCACCAGGCCGGCCCCACCCTCCACGGTGCGAACGGTCGATACGGGAGCGGCCGGCTCTGGGGCCGGGATCCGCTGCGCCAGGGCAGCCGCCACCCGACGCATCACCCTGGGATTCCGTCGACCGCCGCGGCCCCGCTCGAAAACCAGCCCGACCTCTTCACCCGCCAGGCGGACCGCCGCCCTGGCTTCCCCCCCCGGGCCAAAAGCCACCTCCGCTACCAGGTGCCGGAGGCCGCTGACGACCACGCTCAACGCCCCATCCAACGCGGCCATGTGTCGCACGGGCGTCAAGATTCGGGCCGTGGCCGGCGACAACTCGAGCAGAATGCGCGGGACGGGGACCAGCACCGAGGCTTCCCCGGCCTCACGCACCCGGCAGTAGTGGCCACCGCCCTGCCACGCCAGAGCCCGCAGCATGGGGCGGGAGGGTTGTCCCACCGCCAGGACGCTGGTCGCGATGCCGGTGTGCTCCCAGATCTGGCCGGCGAGAGGAGGCAGGGTCTCCGCCGCGGCATCCTCAGGCTTCCCCTGGGTGATGAGGATACAGTGCCCGGGCCGTCCTCCGGGGATGTCCGCCGCAATCGAATGGCACGCCCGCAGCCAGGCCTCCCGCAGGGCGCACCCGTCCGCGAAGGCCAGTGACTGGGGTACCTCTCCCTCGAGGCGCACGTGGCGGTCGAAGAATACCCAGCGGGCCTGCGGTGACTGGCTCCGCAGACGGACCCGCAGCGCTTCCATCAAGTCGCGCAGGCCCTCCATGGCGGGGCTGCACTCCATGACGAACACCACGTCGAAGGGAGACATCTCCCGGGGGGCGTCAAAGTCGATACTGAGATAGCGGGTTCCCCCGCGGGAGGGCACGGTGCTGCGGTCGGCCATCAGCTTCATTCGAACAACCGTTCGATCTGGCGAATGCGCGCCGCGTATCGCCCCTCTACGTCGGATCGCACCATCAACTCCACCCCGGGGCGCAGTTGGCGGCGCCGCCAGGTCTCCGCCGCAGGCGATGCCGGGGGCGGCGGAGGAGGAGGAACCCCGGCGTGCAGGAGGCTCTCGAGCCAGGCCCTGGCGGTGGGTTGGTCAGCGCCGGCCGCCAACCGCTCCACCTCGTTCTGGCCCAGTCCGGCCAGGCGCTCGCGAATCTCCGCCAGCGGCACGTGCTGCTCGACCAGCCGGCGGATGGCCCGCAACCGAGACAGATGCTCCCGACCATAGCGGGCTCCCTTGCCCCGGCTGCCTGGTCCTGGCAATAACCCCTCGGCAATATAGTACCGGAGCGTGCGCACGGGAATACCCACCTGCTCCGTCAACTCCTCGATGGAAAAACCATTGTCCACCCCCTCATTTTAACAGTGACACCTCTTCTGTCAATTTCGCATATTGACAGTTTCACTGTCACTGCTATAATACGAATGAGAGGAGGTGGCGCAAATGACGATAGTGGCGAAGTTTCTCCGTCGACACTCTGTGCTCGACGGCCGTGTCATGGATGGCATGCTGGTCTACCCGGTGCTCCCCACCCTGCGGTGGAAGCGCCTCGAACGACCGTCTTTGGGGTACGTAACCCTGGCCGAGGCTTTGGACTCGGGGCAATGCGAGGCTCGTGAGGCGCCCTCCGCCCACGTCCCCGAACTCGTGATGTGGAACGGGGGGCCCAGCATGGTGCTGGCCCTGGATGGCGACGAGTTGGTCGGGGGCAAGCAGAACCGTTGCCTCAACAGTGCCGTCCTGCTGCCCGGCGAGCGAGAGACGACCGTGCCGGTCTCGTGTGTCGAACGGCGCCGCTGGCACGGTTCCGCCAACCACTTCTCCCACGGCCACAGCATGTCGCACGGGTTGCGGGCCAGAAGCCACGGCCACGTGTCAGCCCACCTGCGAGGCCGCAGCGGCCACGTATCGAACCAGCACGACATCTGGGACGCCATCCAGCAGGCCCAGGTTCGACACGGCGTCCAGTCACCGACTGCCTCCATGCACGATGTGTACGAGTCGGGCCGCGACCGCCTGCAGCGCTTTGCCACCGCCTTCCCCCCCCACGCCCAGGCAGTGGGCATGGTGGTAGGAATCGGCGAGCGGGTCGTCGGCGCGGATCTATTCGATTGCGTGAGCACCGCGCAGCGGTACTGGGCGCGCCTGATCCAGAGCTACGCGCAGCGGGCGCTGGACGAGAGGGTAACGCACACCACTTTGTCCACCCGCCGCTACCAGGCCAGCATGTTTCTGGAACGGGCTGCCTGCAGCGAGGGGCAGACGTTTGCCTCCCCCGGGGTCGGCCAGGACTTCCGCCTGGCCGGTACCGACGGGGTCAGCGGCAGCGCCCTGGCCTGGGAGGGGCGCGTCGTGCATATGGGACTCTTCGCCAAGGAGGGGCAGCCGTGAACCTAGATCTATTGGACCAGGACAATCTGGTCTATGTCGTCCGGCACTTCATGAGCGATACGGAGTGCGAGCAACTGATCGCGGTGGGTGAGGCCGCCGGGTTTGCCACCGCGCCCATCAGCACGTCGAGCGGTCCCGTCATCGCGACCGACATCCGCAACAATACCCGAGTCATGTTCGATCGTCCTGAACTGGCAGACAGGCTGTGGCTGCGCACCCGGGACCTCGTGCCGGAGGGCATCGAGGATCGGGACGCCCTCGGGCTCAACGAACGGTTCCGACTCTACCGCTACGACCCCGGCGAGCGGTTTGCGCCGCACTACGACGGGGCCTACCGGCGAAACGCGGACGAGAAGTCTGAGCTGAGCTTGATGGTCTATTTGAACGACGGCTTCGAGGGCGGCGAAACCCGTTTCTACCATGAAGACCACCGGCTGCGCCTGACGGTGCGCCCAGAACGGGGCATGGCGCTTTTCTTCCTGCACTGCCAACTGCACGAAGGCTCGCCGGTGCGATCCGGACGCAAGTACGTGGCGCGCACTGACGTCATGTATCGCCAGATTCGCTATACGGTGGCCATGGGCGAGCCAGGCCACCTGGCGGCGATCAACGAGCGGTAGACCGCCGTATCGATACCCAGGTTTGAATTCACCAGCACCAACCGTGCCGGCCGCTCTTCCAGGCGACGGGCAAAGTCCTGGGCGATAGTCTCGATCTGTTCCGGCCACCAGTAGTATAGCGAAAGCTGTGGAACCACCGGTGCCACCAGGCGGAGGTGGTGCAGGTGGCGGGCAAACACCCCGTAGGTCTGGTACTCATAGATATCGGGGGTGCCCAGAATGGCTCGTATCCAATCTTTCTGGTGAAGCTGTTCGACGTGCCGCTGCAATTCCAGCATCACGTCGCGATGCAACACGGCGGGCGCATGCACGCAGCGGTACATGGTCTGGTGGCGCAGCGGCACGTCCAGGAAGCGCATGCTCTTGACGTACCAGTCGCCCATCTCGGCATCCAGGTCATCCACGGTTTCGTACAGATGCATGGTGCCATCTTCCGTCTCGAAATCGGCATCGGACAAGGGGCCGACAAAGGCCAGCTCGGAATCCAGGCACACGATGCCCTCGGTGGGCACGACCGTGGCTGCCAGCAGCTTCGTCAACTGCTGCGCCATCCAACCATGGAGCGGCTGGGGCGTCAGCCAGTGCAGCGGGTTGAGTCTGCGGTAGCCTTTGGCCCTGCGACGTTTCTCCAGCCACGGAGGCAGGACCTCGCGGGTCGACATGATGGTCAGATTCTGTTGAAAAGGAATATCGCGTCTGAAACGTTCGACTTCATCATCGTGCACCACGGCCAGATGCGGAATCTGCACCCCCCACCGCTCGTACGATTCGCGTTGCAGGAGAAAACGATCGAAATC
>DASYBA010000327.1:0-12720 GCA_036501005.1 Candidatus Xenobia bacterium
GTGCTCCATGGTACCCCGGCTGCCCAACTGGCGGTCTTCCAGGGTCTGACTGTCGAGCTGGTACCAGCACTGGGCGTCGGTTCCGGAAGGAAACGACAGGTTCCATTCGATACCAAACCACACGTCCTGGGTTTCGCTCGACAGGTTCTCGACTCGATACTCGACGGAGAAGCCCGGCGCTCCGGCCACGGCTCGCAGCGTCTTCTGCACCCGCACCGGCACGTCGTGCACCTTGCTCTCCCGCTCCAGCACCACCACCACCTCCTGGTTCTGCTCCATCACCTTCCAGGTGTAGGGTCTATCGACAAAGTCGCTCAGCCGCTGACCGAACGTATCGAAGGTGTCGTCGGGGTGCAGGAAATGGTCGACCAGGGTGAGGCGGCGGTAGACATCGTACTGCAAGAAGCGATCCAGGTCGGCAGCGTCGACCTGTTCCGCCATCTGGGTGCGATCCATGGCGTGCTCCCGTTTGAGGAGATGCTGCACCTTGCCGTGATAGGCCTCCTCCCGGCGGTTCAGGATGTCGAGCAGGTTGACGGCCAGGGGCTTGAAGTCCAGTTCGAAGAGGGCTCCTCCCAGGCTGGGCTTCAGGTACAGGTTGATGGTGTCGGTGTCGATCAGGATCTCGTCTCGTGAATCGCAGTCGAAGTCGGTGACTCGAGTCTCCAGGTAGGCGCGCCCCTGATGGCGTTCTTCATCGGCCAGCGCCTCGGCGGTGATGAGATGTCGATACAAGGCCGAGCGCAAGTGGTTCAGATAGAGGCCCCCAAAGACACCGTGCCAGTAGGCGCAGTTACACTGCCCGGCAAACAACTCGTCTTCGGCCCGGGCGCGTTGCGGGCCCCGCATGGCCGCCACCTTGTCGCTGACCAGGAGCGACTTCTTGTGCACGTTGTTGCTCTCCGGGTACTTGCTGAGGAAGTTTCGCCAGAACCCACCCCGCACGAAGGGCTCGTAGCGCTCCCAATGGCCTTGCCCGCGGAGTTCCGATACGATGCCCTGGAACGTGCGGGTGGCCGAGGCGGGCATGGCCCACTCCATCATCTCGAAATACGATGCCGTCGGCAGGTAGGTCCGATCGATGGCAGGATAGCGGCTCAGGTACTGCGAGAACGTGCAGACCGTAAGCCATGCCCGGTTGTCCGACAAGAGCTGAAAGAACCGCTCCAGCCAGCCTCGCCGATAGACCAGGTCGAAGGTGCCCGGCCAGGCCCCGAACTTCTCGCCGTCGTCAGCCATCACGGCGATGCGCTCGCCCCCTTCGGTGGCGTGGTTCCACAGGAACTCCAGCGTCTTCTCGGGTTCGGCAAAAGGCATGAGGTGGCGGAGCGGATAGGAGATGGGAAAGACCCGCAGGGGAAAGCCCTGCTCTTCGGTGATGTGGTAGCCGAAGATGCTGTCGGCGGGTACGCCCGCGTAGCGAAAGTGGGATTCGTCGAGCACGGTGTAGCGAATACCCGCCTGGTTCATGGGCCGGGCTAGCGAAGGCTCCCACACTCGCTCCGCCAGCCACATGCCGGCCGGTTCCAGCCCGGTGACGAGCTTGATTTCCCGGGTCTGGCGGCGAATCTGTTCGATCTTGTCACGATCTGGAATATTCGGGAGGATGGGTTCGTAGAAGGCGCCTCCCAGTACTTCCACCTGCCCCCGGCCGGCCAGGCGGGCCAGGTCGCGCAACCATTCCGGGCGCTCCGCCTTCAACCACTGCCACAGTGGACCGGTGACGTGAACGTTGCAGTGGATGTCGGGAAACCGGTCCAGCACGTCGAGAAAAGGCTGGTAGGCCAGGCGGTAGGCCTCCTCGAGAACCCAGCCGAAGTTGCCGACGGGTTGATGATCGTGCACGCCCAGGGCCAAATGAATGCGCTTGGTCACGTTACGGATACTCGCGCACCTTGAGGGTGCCCTCAAGCTTTTTGCCCGCCCGCCGCCAGGTCAGATTGACGGCATCGCCGACGGTCTTGGGGCCCACCGCACTCCCGTACGCCCGCACGGTCGCTATGCCATGGCCGTCAACGGCCAGGATTTCGTCTCCCTCCCGCAGGCCCACCGATCGGGCGGCAGAGTCTGGCGTCACGTGGAAGACCACGGCGCCTTCTTTGGCCACCTGGTACATGGCCTGCTCTTCGATCGTCATGGTCTTGGGGTCGAGCACGAAGAGTCCGATATAGGGTTGATGACGCCCCGTTTCATGGGCGGCCTTGCCGAACAAGGCCCACATGGCATCGAGAACGTCGCCGAACTCCCGGTTGTGGAAGTTCTGGCGCATATCGAATTTAAAGGGCCCCGCCTTGTCGATCAGTTTGTCGGGCAAGTTGTGGGCATCGGAGATGGCCAGCCCCAGCGAGATACCGTCAGCGGAAACCATGCCCAGTCGCGTGGCGATCTCCTTCTGGGCGGGAACGTCCAGATTGACCTTGTTGACCTGTAACGCTTGCGAATTAAACTTCAGTCCCGCGGCCCGACGGATCCAGTTCCTGATGACGAACTTGCACTGTTGCTCCGTCACAGGCTGCCCCATGTGGCCGACGACGAACAACAGGTGAGGACGAGCCGGCGCCCCCTGCACCCGCCCCGCGCACCACACGAGCCAGATGAGGACCCCCCACGTCTTTCGCCAGGTCATGGCGCCTCCGTTCCAGCCTTGGGGAGCAGGCTCCTGCCCGGGCTGTGTGGAACGGGCGCAGGTGTCTCGCCCCCTGGAACGCTTCGCTGCCATGGCCCGTGCCGCTGAGCTCCTCAACGGCCAACGGTCTGCCGACGAGACCCTGGCGGCCCTGATGGACGTAGCGATGTCGACGGTGGGGGCGGAGCGGGGCTTCGTCATGTTGATCGACCCCGACTGCGGCGAGCTGACCTGCCGCCTGCAGCGGTCTTTCGGGCACGAGCGGGAGACCCTGGAGTTGTCCCGCACCGTGGTCAGGGACGTGTATCGAAGCCAGCAGCCCTTCTACAATCTGGATCTGTCGACCGACGCGGCCTATGGGTTGCTGGCCAGCGTGCGCGCCCACGCCCTGCGGGCCGTCCTGTGCGTGCCCCTGCGTGTCGGTTTTCGCCGGGTGGGCGTCATCTATCTCGACAACCGGGTCAAACACGGCGCTTTCGAACCTGAGGATCTGGACTTTCTGGTGGCGTTCTCCCACCAGGCCGCCCTGGCGCTGGACCGGGCGACCATCGCCGACCTGGCCGGCCAGCACGCCGAGGCGGGCCGGCGGGCTGCCGGCACCTTGGCCGCCGGGGTCGCGCACGAGATCAACAACCCGCTAGGCACGATTCTCGCCAACGCCCAACTGATGGCGGAGGAGGCCCCGCCCGAAGCGAGGGAATCGATAGACCTCATCGTCGCTGGGGCTCGGCGGGCCAAGAGCGTGGTGGATCGCCTCATGACCTACTTTCGGGCGGGTATCGAAGCGGAGGTCACCCGTTTCGAATTGAAGGCGGCCGTGGCGGAAATTGTCCAGCTCTCCGGTGGGGCAGTGGGTATCGAAGGTCCGGAGGTCACCATGCAATACTCCCGGTCGGTGCTGGCCCAGGTGCTCAATATCTTGCTGGACAATGCCCGGCGAGCCGTCGGCGAGGTCACGGAACCCCGCATCGTCGTCCGGATCGTCGCGGAGGCCCTCGAGGTCGACGACAACGGCTGTGGCATTGGACCGGGCGCTCGTCTCCATGTCTTCGACGCCTTCTTCACCACCCGGCCGCCCGGCAGTGGCCAGGGGCTAGGGCTTTTCGTGGCCCGGGGCCTGGCCGAGAAGGCCGGCGGCAGCCTGGTGCTGGTCGATAGACCCGGCCCCGGCGCCACGGTTCGCTGGCTCTTCAGGGCCAGGAGCTGACTTTGAAGGTGGCCGTGGCCGGCTTGCCCGCCCGACGCCACTTGATCTTGACGGAAGCCGCCACGGCCTTGGCATTCACGGCGGCCCAGTAGGTCCTTGCCGAGGGCGTCGAATGGTTGTCGACGGCCAGCACCTCGTCGCCTTCCCGCAAGCCGGCTTTCTTGGCGGGCGAGTCCGGGGTCACGTGAAAGACCACTGCGCCGTCCTTGACGACCTGATACATGGCTTGCTCTTCAATGCTCATGCGGGGCGGGTCGATCACATACAGACCGACGTACGGCATCGGGTGTCCTGACTCGGCGGCCGCCTTGCCCAGCAGGGTCGAGATGGCGTCGACCAACCGGCCCAGCTCGGGATTGCGAAACGAGCGGGTCATGTCCGTATCGAATGGCCCCGCTTTCTCTTCCAGCTTGTCGGGCATTCCTTTGTCGTCTGTCGTGGCCAACCCCAAGGCGAGGCCGGTCGACGTATCCATGCCTAGTTTGGTGGCCACGGCCTGCTCCTCGGGCACGTCCAGATCGACCAGGCGAACCCCGATCTGGGCCGGCGTCAGCTTCAAGGCGTTCGCCCGTTGCACCCAGTTCTCCAGGATGTTCATGGCTTTCTGTCGCGAACCCGGCTGGTGCAGGTGCGCCGCCGCGAACAGCACTCGACGGGTCGGCCGGGCCAGCACCGGTGCCCACGCCACCAGGGCAGCCAGCAAGCCTAGACTAAGGCCCCGCATCGCCCAGGTCGTCCGCCAGGTCGGCCGAGGTGAAGCGCAGCGGGAGCAACTCGGCCATGGACGTCTCCATGCCCGTGCCGTCATTGCGGCAGAGCCACAGGTGCAGGCGAGGCCCAAACTCGGCCATGACCTGGCGGCAGGCGCCGCACGGCATGACGGGGTGGGCCCTGCCACTCACCACCGCCATGGCCTCGAACTTGCGATGGCCCGCGGTCACCGCGGTGAAGAGCGCCACCCTCTCGGCACAGATGCTGAGCCCGTACGACGCGTTTTCCACGTTGGTACCACTGAACACGATGCCGTCATGCGTGATCACCGCCGCCCCGACCGGGAAGTTCGAATAGGGCGAGTAGGTCCTTTGCATGGCCTCCTGGGCGGCGGCAATCAGTACACTCCCGTCACGCATGGGGGCTCGTCTCTGCCCCTGCGGCCGGGCTTTCTGCGGTCTTCTGCAATCGAATCTTCATAATGCGTTGGCGATTGACTTTCTCCACCGTGATGACCAGGCCGTCGGTGCTGGCCTGTTCACCCTGCACGGGCACGTGCCCCATCAAGCCGTACACGTAGCCGCCAATGGTCTCGTAGTCGTTGGAGGGCAGGTCGGCATCCAGCACCTCGTTCACGTCTTCGATGATCATCTTGGCGTCTACGATGATCGACCCATCGTCCATTTTCTCTACCGCGGGAATTTCCTTGTCGTACTCGTCCGTGATTTCTCCGACGATCTCTTCGATGACGTCTTCCATGGTGAGCAGGCCGTCGGTACCCCCGTATTCGTCCACCACGATGGCGATGGTCGCCTTCTCTTTCTGCATCTCCCTCAACAGGTCGTCGACCTTCTTGGTCCCGTGCACGATGAAGGCGGGCCGGACGCAATCTCGCACCAGCCGGTCCATGCGCTTGCGGTCGTGCAGCATGGTGAACATGTCCCGGGTATAGGCGATGCCGAGGATGCTGTCGATCGTCCCTTCGTAGACCGGAATGCGGGAGTGCCCGCTGGACACCGCCAGATCCAGGACCCGGGCGATGGGCGTGTTGGCTTCGACGCAGACCATGTCGACTCGAGGCACCATGATCTCCCGAGCGATGGTTTCCGATAGACCCAGGATGCTGTGGATCATCTCCTTCTCGGTGTCTTCGATGTCGCGCCCCTCCTCCACCATGAGGCGGATGTCCTGTTCGGTCGGCCCGGTCTCTTCCGGGGTGGAGGGCGGCAGCCCGCGCTGGCTGACGACCCGCAGCCACGCCAGGAGCGGCGTGATGCGGAGCATGAACCCTTCGGCGTGCGCTGCCGCCACCCGCCGCACCCAGATTTCCAGCACCAGGAGGCCCGCCATGAGCAGCATGAAAATGCCCAGCATGGACCAGGGCGACGTCCACCCGTGCAGTCCCCAGCACAGGGTGAACCCGGTCACCATGACCAGCAGGGTTCGCATGGAGTTGAGCGTCGAGACCAGTCGGGGGCGCTCCTCCAGCAGATGGTCGAGGCGCTGCGCCCAGCGCGCCTCTTCTTCGGCCATCTGGCGGATGCGGGCCCGGTTGACCGCGGCCAGCGCCGATTCCAGGCTGCTCTCCAGCAGCATCAAGGCGGTACTGAAGAGGGCCGGAAGCCACCAGGGAACGACGTCTTCGCTCATGCCGGTCCCTTGAGGCTGGCGAGGATCTCGAACACCAGCAGGCTGGCCACAATGCCGAGCAGCGCGCCGGTGGCCACCTCGACCCACCGCTGGAAATTACCCTCGACCCGGCTATGCGCCACCAGGATGGCGAGGCCGAAGGCCAGCACCGTCGACATGAGGTTGTGGCTGATGAGCAGGATGGCGGTACTGATGCCAAAGGCCAGGGCGGCGTGGCCGCTGATCAGCCCGCCGCGTGACAGTGACGCTGGACCCAGCAAGGCCCGCGCCAGCACCAGGGTCACCAGCACCAGCACGACCATGATGACGACCTCGTGGCCAGCGTGGGCGTGCAGCCGCTCGATGATGCCGAGAAAGAGTGGCCGCCGCATGGCCGGTACCAGGATGAGATAACCCACCGCTCCGGCGTAGGCGCACGTGACCAGCACGGCGCCCGCGGCCACGTCCTTGACGATGCGGGCGAGGGGGTGGTGTTCGAGGGTGAGCAGGTTCACCAGGGTCTCGGCCGAGGTGTTGACCAGCTCGGCAAAGATGACCAGGCAGATGGCCGACAGCACGAACAGGAGCTCGATCGGCGTCAGATCCAGGAACAGCGACAAGGTCAGCACCAGAATGCTGATGAGCGCGTGGATCTTGAGGTTCTTCTCGGTGCGGAAGGCGTAGATGAGGCCGTCGAGCGCGTTGTTGATGCTGTCGGACAGCCTGCGGTTGGTCATCGGCCGACCACCGCAGGGTCAAAGCCGGCGGCCTGCAGCGCCGCGCCCTCCAACGCTCGCATCATGCGGCGAGGGCCCGCTTGCTGGTGATCGTGGCCCACCAGGTGCAGCACCCCATGCACGGCCAGGAGCGCCATCTCGGCCTCCATGGGCCAGCCCTGTCGCGAGGCCCGGCGCCGCGCCGTGGAGAGTGAAATCACCAGGTCGCCGAGCACAGTTTCGCTGGCCTCGGGCATCGGCGTGCCCTCCAGCATGGAAAACGACAGCACGTCGGTCGCGTGGTCCATGCCTCGATAGTCCCGATTGAGTTGTCGAATGACCTCGTCGTCTGTCAACCGCACGCTGACTTCCACGGCAGCTCGCGTGTCGTAGGCGGCTGCCTTGAGCGCAGCCCGTATCGCGCGGCGAAGCAGGGGGCGCCAACGTGCCGCCTCCCCCACGTCCGAGGCCACTTGCACGGAGACCATCGTGTCAGTGCGGCTCGGCGGTCGCCGCCGGCGTCTCGGCCCGTGTACCGTTCGACGAAGACGGGGATATCGCCGAAGAGGTCGGGGTCTCTGGAATCAGCGCGGCCGCTGTGCTGTTCTTGTCGGCCGCCTCCTCCAGCGTCTTCAGGACGTCTTTCGGATATTCGACCCGATTGTGATAGATGCCCATGAGGGTGTTGGTGAACGCCTCGGAGATCTGGCGGATGTCCCGCAGGGAGAGGTCGCTGTCGTCCAACTGTCCATCGGACATGATGGTCTTGAGCGTCTCGTTCACCATGGCTTGCACCGCGTCCCGGTCGATGTGCCGCATGAGTCGGGCCTTGGCTTCAATGGAGTCGGCCACCATGACGATGGCGGTCTCCTTGGTGTGCGGTTTGCGGCCGTGGTAGCGGAAATTGGACTCGGGCACGTCCGCACCGACCTTCTGTCGAGCCTGGTGATAAAAATAGGCCACCAGGCGCGTGCCGTGGTGCATGTCGATAAAGTCTCGTATCGGTTGCGGCAGTCGATACTCCTTGGCCATTTCGATGCCTTCGCTGACGTGCGAGTGGATGATCATGGTGCTGACCGACGGGGTCAGCCGGTCGTGGGGGTTCTCCACCCCAATCTGGTTCTCGACGAAGAACGTCGAACGCTTCATCTTGCCGATGTCGTGGTAGTAGGCTCCGACCCGGGCCAGCAGGGCATCGGCGCTGACGGCTCGGGCGGCGGCATCGGCCAGGTTGGCCACGATGATGCTGTGATGGTAGGTGCCGGGGGCCTCGACCATGAGCTTCTGCAGCAGGGGCTCGCCCGGGTTCGCCAGCTCCAGGAGCTTGATGTGGGTGGTGACGTCGAACAGGTTCTCCAAAAAGGGCAGAGCGCCCATGACGGTCAGACTGGCGATCAGCCCGTCGAGCGCACCGTACACCGTGTCGGTCATGAGCTGCTGGGAATCCATGTTGTATCGGATGAGATCCATGGACAGCGCCGACAGGGTATTGATGAGAATGACCAGCAATGAGGCCCGGATGAGGTCGGCTCGTCGGTTGACGTGGGCGACGGCCAACACCCCCGTGCTCCCCGTCATCAACGCCGCCACCACGTAGGCATAGTCGCCCGTGAACAACCCCACCAGACAACACAGGATCAGAGTGCTCATCAACGCGATCCGATAGTCCACCAGGATGGCGGTCAGCATGGCGCACAGGGCCACCGGCGACAGATACCCGTTGGTCTGCTCCAGCCAGTGGCAGAGGAACGCCGCGGCCACCAGGAGGAGCACGACCAGCCACATACGCTTGATGTTGGGCAAGAGCTCCGGATAATACTGGGCCAGGTAGAAGAGCAGCAGGGCCATGGCCGTCAGGGTGAACAGCACTGTACCCATGGTGCTGCGAAAGTTCAGCTCGACTTGCGAGTTGCCGAAAGCCTGCAGGATGGCACTGGCTTCCGGGGTGACCACTTCGCCGCGACGCACGATCATGGTGCCCCGCTGCACCGAGACCGTGACGGGCGGTACGGCGCTCTGTCGCTCCTGCTGGCGACGGGCGGTTTCCGCCCAGTCGTAGACGGCGTTGGGCCGCAAGGCCTCCACGGTCAGGGCCGTGATGGCCGCCAGTTCGCCGGATTGCATGGGCACGGCCTTGAGCTCCGTTTGCAAGGCGTCTTTGGTGGTCTTGAGGTCCTCCTCCTTGAGCCCCTTGTGCATGACGCTGTGCAGGCTGGTGCGAGCCACCGTTTCCAACTGTGCCAGGGTGGTCGGATCGAGAATTTCCAGGCTCGCCGCGTCGCCCTGCAGGGCGAGGGGCGCCTCACGCTCCAGCTCTGCCTTGAGGGCTGGGGTATGCGAGATCTGCTGGAGCAGCAGGAAGGTGCGGTGTAGCTCGTCCTGGCTCTTGGACTCGATGGCGGGATCGGCCGAAAACACCGGCGGCACGTCCAGCATGGCGTGCCGGCGCGCTTCTTCGGTGGCCACCTCGTTGACGTAGTTGATGGTGCGCGGCGCCTCGATGTCTCGCGGACTGACCTGGCCCACCGCCAGGCTCATCAGAGGCGTGGGAAGAAAGTTCAAGACGCACAGGCCGGCCACCGAAACAAACACGAACAGGGCCATCAGAAAATACTGGACGACGTGCTTGTGCACTCCGTCCCAGACGACCTTCCGAATCTTTTCAATATTCACGGCCTGGAAATCCTCGTTGCCGCCATGGTATCAGATTCGCCAGACTTTGTCACTCGCGGGGCTTCATGAGGGGGAACGCAATGACGTCACGGATGGATGGGTTGTTGGTGAGGAACATGATGAGGCGATCGATGCCCATGCCCATCCCGCCCGTCGGAGGCATGCCGAACTCCAGGGCTCGCACGTAATCGTCGTCAATGGGCGGAGCTTCCTCATCGCCGGCCTCCCGCTGCTGGGCCTGCGCCACAAACCGCTGGCGCTGGTCGTCGGGATCGTTGAGCTCGGTGAAGGCGTTGGCCAGCTCGTTCTCGGCCACGAAGAGCTCGAAGCGATAGGTGAGATTCGGATCTTCCTTCTTGCGCCGAGCCAGCGGAGACAGCTCTATCGGATAGTCGAGGAGGAAGGTCGGCTGCACCAGGTGGGGGCCGACGACGACCTCCACGATCTTGTCCATGAGATGGCCTGCCGTGGCGCCCTTCTCGATGGGCAGCTTGAGGCTCTGGGCCACCTCTTTTGCCTTGGACAGATCCCGCAGATCGGACAGTTCGATATTGCCATACTGGCGCAGCCCATCCGCCATGGTCAAGCGTCGGAAGGGGGGCTTGAAGTTCAATACCAGGTCGCCATAAGGGCGCTCGAACGTGTTGAAGACGGTCTCGCAGACGTGGCCGATGATGTCTTCGGTGATGCGCATCATGCCCTCGTAGTCGGTATAGGCCTCATACAGCTCGAGCATGGTGAATTCCGGGTTGTGGCGCGTGTCGATGCCTTCGTTACGGAAGGTACGGCCCATCTCGTAGACTTTTTCCAGCCCGCCCACGATGCAGCGCTTGAGGTACAACTCGGTGGCGATGCGCAGGTAGAGCTCCAGGTTCAAGGCGTTGTGGTGGGTGATGAAGGGCCGAGCGGTGGCGCCGCCAGCGATGGTCGCCATGGTCGGCGTCTCGATTTCGTAGTAGCCTCGCCCGTCGAGAAAGCGACGCATGGCGGCCACGATGCGAGCCCGCAGGATGAAGGTGTCGCGCACCTCCGGGTTGGCGATCATGTCGACGTACCGTTCTCGGTATCGAATATCGGTGTCTTTGAGGCCGTGCCACTTCTCGGGTAGTGGCCGTATCGACTTCGACAGAAAGGTGAAGTTGTCGACCTGGATGGTCAGCTCGCCCTTGCGGGTGCGAAACACCGGTCCCTCCACCCCCAGGACGTCGCCGATGTCCAGCAGCTTGAGGTGGCCGTACCGCTCTTCGCCCAGGATGTCTTTCTTGAAGTAGACCTGCATCGTGCCCGTCACGTCGTTGAGATTGGCGAAGGCCGCCTTGCCCATCTCGCGCAGCGCGAGCAGCCGACCCGCGATATTCACGCGCTCGCCGTGGGCCTCCCCAGAGAGGCCCTGATTGGCCTCCAGCACGGGCTTGACGTGATGGGTGCGCCCATAAGCCTTGCCGTACGGATCGAGACCCACCGCCGCCAGCGCCGAGCGGTGCTGCCGGCGGTTTTGAACGTGTTCGCCCTCAGATGGAACCGAGGGCTCGGCCGGAGGCTCGTTCACCGAGCCGCCCGCAAGATCTTGAGGATCTTGTAAGAGACCACGCCTTCTGGCACCTTGATCTCGACCGTCTGGTTCTTCTTGCAGCCGGTCAAAGCGGCGCCCACCGGCGACTCATCGGAAATGAAGCCCTGCACGGGATCCGCCTCCTCGGTGCCGACGATCTTGTATTCAAGCTTCTCGCCCGACTGCATGTCCTTGAGCTCGACGACCGAGCCGACGCTCACCATGTCGGTGTGCACTTCATCTTCGTCGATGATCTTGGCATGTCGAAGGATGTTTTCGATATTCATGATCTCGCCTTCGACAAAGGCCTGTTCCGACTTGGCGTCTTCGTATTCGGAGTTCTCGCCGATTTCGCCGAACTCTTTCGCCTGTCGAATGCGTTCGGCCACCTCCTTGCGCCGCTTCACGCGCAGGTGGTCCAGCTTGGCCTCCAGCTTCTTCGACCCGTCCCGGGTCAGGACGAATTCTTTCTCACTCATGGGTTCTGCCTCCAATTAAATGGTTCTGTAGTCTCTCCACCCTCGGCTGGAGATGCAGCGCTTCAATCAAGCGCAGGTAGTCGGCCGGTTGAACGTCCTCCCAGCGTTTGCCCAACAGCGCCAGAAGGCATGCTTCCAGCACGTTGGTGCCAAAGGAGCGCCCCTGCAGCTCGGGCGTCGTGGTGATGAGCCGATGGACGCCTCGGCGACGCAGGTCGTCGACGTCCCGGGCGGTGATGGTGTTGGTCAGCACCGTCTGCCCGGAAAGAAGCGGCGGGAGATATTTGCGGATGAAGTGGAAGTCTCCCGCCAGAACTTCATTCTCTTCGTAGTAATGGGCGTACTGGGCGACTTTTTCTGGGGGCTGGGGCGCTTCCTGCTGCTTGCCCGTAGGGTACAGAAACCCGATGGGCAGCTTGCAGACCTCGGGCAGGAGCTTGTCGGCTTGTGCCTCCAGGTCGGGCAGCGAGGTGATGGGCTGGTCCTTGTCCAGGGCAAAGATGAGGTCTCCATAGGTCACCTGGCAGCCAATGGCCTCCAGCGCCTCGGCCATGCCGAAGCGGTCCATGGCGCACACCATCAGCACCCGTTTGCCGCTCAGTTGATCCTTCAACTGCTCGACCACCCGGCGCTCGAGGGTGTTCTTCAGCCCGCTGCCGTCGACCACCGGCGTCTGCTTGACGGCCTTCATCAGCTTGAGGCCGTCGCGGAGGGCATAGCGCTGCGTGCGCGAGTACAGGTAGACGTCGACGCCGCCCAGACCGATGGCGTCGACCTGGCCGTCCAGTTCGGCCAGCACGGCCAGGGCCCGGCGAAAGTCGCCGTCTGTGCCCCGCCGAGCAATGTGGAAGCGCTCTCCCAGCCACTCCACCTCCGCTGCATGGTCTCGAGATGAAGAGCCCAGGCTCACACTGACAATCCGTTTCAGCGCCTAGACCGCCTCTCCGATGATGCCGATGGAGTATCGGACATCCTTCTTGCGCTGGGCCGCCTCGTGCTTGACCGACTCGATCTCGGCATCGCTCACCCAGCGGTCGAAGCTGCGGAACCCGGCCAGGCGGAAGCCGTGGCGGCGGGCCAGTCGAGAGATCTCCTCGACCTGCTCCCGGTGGATGCCGCGCCCCAGG
>DASYBA010000328.1:0-6400 GCA_036501005.1 Candidatus Xenobia bacterium
CCAACTCGGATGGCTGGGGGCCAAGGCTAAGACAGCAGTTCCGGCCAAGCCACCGGAATCGAAGACGAATGAGCCAGGCATGGGCGATGATGGAGAGTCGTGCATCGGTCGCTGGGTTTCTCTCGATGAACACTTGAGGGACGTGTCTGCCGAGGCAGAACGGGTGGCGCTGGCCCTGGCGTTGGAACCTCGACTCGTGAAGGCATTGTCCGTCGCCGGCCGTTGGCACGACGTCGGCAAGGCCCACGAAGCGTTTCAGACAGCTCTTCGCAAGACCGCTGGAGTCCAAATCGTCCCCGACGGCCTGCAGGCCAAGTCAGCCATCGACACCAGCCGGTTGACCTATGAAACGACATCTGGCCCCCGCCCGGGCTTCCGTCACGAGTTGGCCTCGGCACTGGCGTGGTTGCAGAAGGGTGAGAGCGACGACCTGGTGGCGTATCTGATCGCGGCGCATCACGGCAAGGTTCGCCTGTCGATACGGTCGATGCCGAACGAAAGGAAGCCAGACGACGAAGAGAGGCGCTTTGCTCGGGGGGTCTGGGACGATGACGTGCTGCCCCCCATCGAAGGGTTATTCTCCGACGAGACGTCGCTAGACCTGGGCCTGATGCAGTTGGGGGAGGGTAGTTGGCTGTCTCGCACGCTGGCTTTACGGGACCAGTGGGGGCCCTTCCGACTGGCGCTGTTAGAAACGCTCATTCGAACGGCGGATTGGAAAGCCTCCGAGATGGAGCGTCATGATGCCCTGGTGGGGGTCAACGCATGAAACTGACGGGATGTGCCCCACAGCCGCTCGCCCACTACCTGAAAGCGTTGGGTATTTTGAGGCTGGCCGCGGAGCAGTTGGATCCAAAGTTACGGGGGAGTTGGGCGGCCGACGGGTTTGTCTTGGCGCCGGATGTCGACCTGGAGCAGTTTCTTCTAGAGGCTTATGAGCCGACGCCCATCGTGGCGCCTTGGAATGGCGGCAGCGGTTTCGCCCCCAAAGACAACCAGGACGGTATCGTGCCACTCCGAGAGAGCAAGGAGACCCGCCTGGCCCCGTATCGAGAAGCCATCGAGGCCGGCTTTCGTGAACGAAATCGCCTGGGCATCAAGGACAAACCGGATGATCTCAAGGAGAAGCTGATCGCTTCCTGCCGAGCCTGGTTTCCGGATCGGGCCTTGGCCTGGTTGGACGCAGCCCTGGTGCTCACGACAGGAGGCTTGGCATACCCTCCCATCCTGGGGACGGGTGGCAATGATGGTCGTCTCGACTTCAGCAACAATTTCATGCAGCGTATAGTGGAGCTTTTCAAGCTTCCCAAGGACACGTCCCGACGGCTGTTGCGGGCCGCACTATGGGGAGAGGCTCAGCCTGGCTTCTCCAGCGTTTCCGTCGGGCAATTTCTGCCCGGGGGCGCGGGAGGCATGAACCAGTCCACGGGCTTCGAAGGGGGATCGCTCATCAATCCCTGGGACTTTGTGCTCATGCTGGAAGGAACTCTCTTGTTCGCTGCGGCTGCAACACGTCGATTGGAGCGCGAGCGCCCCAGTGCCGTCTCGTGTCCATTCCATGTTCGAACGGTCGGAGCCGGCTATGGGTCTGCCGCCACGGCGGACGAAGGATTGACTCGGAGCGAGATCTGGGCACCGTTGTGGGAAGCTCCGACCATGCTTGCAGAGCTGAAGACGCTCTTCGCCGAAGGTCGGGCTCAGGTCGGAGAACGAATGGCGGTCAACGGGGTCGACTTCGCCCGCGCGGTCTCTACGCTCGGCGTGGATCGGGGGTTGTCGACCTTTGTTCGATACGGTTTTCTGGAACGCAACGGGCAAGCGTACCTCGCCGTACCTCTAGGTGAATATCGTGTCAGCCGGCGTCCAGAGGTGGAGCTCCTAGACTCCTTGGACCCCTGGCTGGAGCGACTGCGAAGCAAGGCGTCAGGAGACAAAGCGCCGGCCAGCGTACGTCGTGCGGTACGGACCCTTGAAGAGGCTATTCTGGCCCTCTGCCGGCAGGGGCACCAACGGCTGGAAGATGTTTTCCTCGCCGTGGGGCAGTGTGAGCGGGCGATCAGCCGCAGCTTGAAGTGGGCCCGAGAGAGCTTTGTCGAACCATGTCCCCCATTGCCCATCGAATGGCTTCCGCGCACGCCGTCAGTCGAAGGGCGCTTGGCCATCGCCCTGGCCAGCACCGCCGGACTTCGTGGCTATCTCGAACCCGTGGTCGTCCGGGGAGACAAGGCGTGGTTTGAGGATGTGCCTTCCAACGACGTGATCGGCCTGGAAGGGACCCTGGCAGACCGCCTCCTGGAGATACTCCAGCGGAAGTTGATCGCGACCTCCCAGAAAGGTGAGGCCTTCCAGCTCTGGGCTGCCCGTCGCGCCGCTCTGTCGGACGTGGATGCGTTTATCGAGCGGCGAACGAGGGATGACTATCTGGCCGAGCTGCTCTGGTCGCTGTCTCTCCTGAGATGGCCGCGGGGGGAGGTTTGGGCCCTTCGAGGCGACGACGATTTGATGCCCGGCGCCACGTATGGGTTGCTCAAGCTATGTTTTTCGCTTGAGGGCCTGCCGATGATGCCAGAACTGATCTACCAGGCAGCGGCGGGGGATAGTCTAAGAGCCACGGAAGTTGCGGTCCGCCGGTTGCGAGGCAGTGGCTTCGTATCGGCCTTGCATCACGGTATATCGGTTAGCCGATCGGTCGGCCGGCGAAGCGCCGCGGCAGTGATCTTTCCCATTTCCAGGAACGATGAGAATCGCCTCATGCGGGCGCTTCATATTCATAAGGAGGAGGAATCCCACGATGACCTTGTCGGTGTCGGCCAGTCCACTGCAGTTTGAGGCGCTTGCTACAGCTCCACGCTTATTGCTGGATGTCGATCTGACCCCCTTGCAGGGGGATCGCTTCCAGCCCACCGGGTTCCCGGACCTAGGGGCGGCCACGTATCAAGCGGGCGATCGAGAGATGCTCCTGGTGGAGTCGCCTCAGAGCGTCGCCAATCGCCTCGAGGAGGTCTGCTGGGACAAGGCAGCCAGCGATTGGGTCGAACCGCTGCGCGGGCTCCCGTATGTGAAGGTGATCGACAAGTCGAACAAGCTCATGACGACGTCGGTGCTGGAGTCCCACCGGTTGAACAGTCCGTATATTCTCGAGGGACAGGACAAGACGTTCTTCGAGCTCCTGCGGAAGGAACTCGGAGCGGCGGAAAAGGGCATGGTCGACCTGTCGCTCCTGGCTCGAACATTGCTTCGTTACGATGTGAACGCTCTCTTGCACGGGATATTCCTGGCTAAAAAGGAACTGGCTGGTGGGCGACTTCGGCTGCCCAGGGCGCTCTCAGGCTTTATCGAAGCGTCGGAAGTCCACGTGGTGGCCGGGGGCGGCGTCAAGAAAGATGAAGTCAATCCGCAGGGGGACGCGAAGGCAGGGTTCGGCCACGTACCTTTCCACCGGGACGAATATACGGGAAACCTCAAGGCTTACTTCAATCTGGACGTGGCACAGATTCGGGGGTACGGCTTCGATACAGACGTCCAACATCTGCTCATTGCCCTTGCCCTGTACAAGATCCAGAGGTTCCTGGCCATGGGGTTGCGACTTCGCACGGCCTGCGACCTGGAACCGAAGGCCGTACACGTGCGACGTCCTAGCGGATTTACCCTACCTTCATTGGCCGAGTTGGAGCGGGCTTTGCCGGCGTTGGTGGGGGCCTGTAAGGGACACTTTGCCAGCCCGCCTGTGACTGTCGTGCAGTTCGTCGAGGGCCAGAAGAAAGAGAAGGCGTGACATGGTAGGCCTTTCCTTGCGTCTGCCTGCGGGGAAGTATCATGCGACGCCGTGGGGGCGACACGTCAACGAGGGAGAGGTGGAATGGCCACCCTCCCCCTGGCGACTGTTGCGGGCCCTGGTATCGACGTGGCATCACAAGGCCAGCCGGGAGATTTCGGAACCAACCGTGCGCAGCCTGGTGGAGCGTCTGGCTTCGATCCTTCCCGAGTATCGGCTTCCCGCCGTGACTCTGGGGCATACCCGGCACTACATGCCTTTCTACGATCCGGAGAAGACCGGGAAAGTCTTCGATACGTTTGCGGCGGTGCGCCCAGGCGATGAGGTAGCTGTGGTGTGGCAGGGGTTGGAGCTGCCTGCCGCCGAGGCCTCTGCCCTGGCAAAACTGGCCGAGCTGTTAGGTTATCTTGGGAGAGCCGAGAGCTGGGTGGAGGCCTCTCCCCTGGAGGCGGCCGTGACGGTCAATTGCCAGGCACTGGGCACGGACGGTGTGGCCGCCGACACCGAGGCGGTCCGTCTGCTGGCGCCCCAGTCTCCGGAGGGCTACTCCCGATGGGTGAAGGCCTCGGGGTTCACTACCAACGGGCACACCAAGAAGAAAGGGACTACGGTGCCTGGGGACCTGTGGTCGGCGCTGCACGTAGAGACTGCGGACTTGCGGTCGGCGGGCTGGAGCGATCCGCCTGGAAGCCGGTGGGTGATGTATGGTCGTCCCAGAGCGCTGTACGACGTGCGCAGTGGGGGTCAGCGTAAACCGCCCACCCACTGCTTCACCGTGGCCCGCTATGCAGTCGCCAGCTCGGTGCCACCGCTCTTCATCAACGGCATCAGCGTGGCCGAGAAGGTGCACAAGTCCCTGGTCGACCAGGCCTGCAAGCTGCTCGGGGACGGGAACGCTCCGCCAGTGTTCACGGGACGGGACGAATCGGGAAAGCCGCTTTCAGGTCACCAGCATCTCCATATCCTGTGGGAGGCCAATGACCCGAGGCGGCCCGGGATGACCCACTTGACGCTGTACGCCCCGATGGGGTTCACGCATGACGACCGCCGAGTGCTCGAGCGACTACGGGTGCTGTATGCGGCGAAGGGGCATGACGTCCACCTGGTGTTGCTGGGGACGGGAGAGCCGGCCGACTTCGCCGGTTCCAAGCTGCAGGCGGGGCAATGTCCGCTGTTTGAGACGTCCCGGGTGTGGGTGAGTCGGACCCCGTTCGTGCCGACGAGGCATCCCAAGCGCTACCACGACGGGCGTGCCAAGCTGGATGGCCGAGGGCTCGAGATTGGAGGACCCGAGCACGATCTTCGACGGCTACTGGCAGAACGAGGTCTTCCGGAGCCGGTGTCAGTGACGCCTCTGGACGAAACGGAGGTGGGGGGACACGGAGTGCGGTTCTACCGGTTCCGGACGACCCGCTACGAGGGGGAGGGCCGTCGGGGAAGCCAAAGCGGGTACGGCTTCCGGGTTGAGTTTCCGTGCGATGTGACAGGCCCGGTGGCGGTAGGCTTTGGTGTGCACTTCGGCCTGGGCGTGCTGGCGCCGGAGGTCCCATGAGACTGGAGAAGGCGCAGGAATCCCTGGCCTCGGCCCAGCTTTGCCATTTCCATGGTAATCACAACTCCAGCGTCTCTCGTTCTTACTATGCTGTGTTCCAGGCTGCCATTGTGGCTTTAGAGGCGGCGGGAATTCGTACGAAGGGTGACCGTTGGTCCCACGCAGGACTGAAGGCGACCTTCGCCAGTGAGCTGATCAGACGCCAAAAGCTCTACCCTGCCGATTTTGCCATTCACCTGCATGATCTTCTGGACCGGCGCTTGCAGGCCGACTACGATGCAGCCGATGTCAGTGCTACAATAGCTGCACGCAGTCTGGCAAAGGCACGGAAGGTCGTCGACAAGGTGGCGGAGGTGGTTCGAGCATGAACGAGGTCTCGGGTTTGGCCGAAGAGGTCGCTACGGTCGCATCGGCGATCAAGGCGCGCTGCCCCGATGCGCGGATCGATATCTCCTACCAGGCATACGAGAGTGAGGACGCGCACTTGAAGGTTTATCCTCCCGACGCCTGGGATCTGGACCAATGCTGGTCCCTGGGCGAGCAGATGGCGTCCGTGTGCTCCGACGTCCTGCTGAAGAAGGGGTTCCTGATTGCGGTGCTGGTCATCGAGCCCCCGGACCACGTCCGACGAGCGAACGATGAGTTTCTCCAGGAGATGGCCCGAAGGAAGGCGTCGTGAAGTCTGATCTGATGAGGGAGATGGGTCATGAGTTGTCCGAGGAGGTGGTCACTTGACTGACAGGTTTGGTAACCTTCCTGAGCCGCAACAAAGAACGGCTCGAGGAGGGCGGAATCGCAGTTCGATATCGTTGCAGATTCGTGTCGTCACGCCAATACTTGGCGGCGGTTATCGAACGCGCCAGTTGGACGATGTGGACATCATCCGGGCGGCTACTATCCGAGGGCATCTACGCTTCTGGTGGCGCGCTCTACAGGGACACACATACGTTGACGCGGTCCAACTTCATCAGGCAGAAGGTCTTCTATGGGGCAAGGCTGCCACAGAGGAAGGGGGCAGGTCCCAGATTGAGATTCACGTCGACAACGTAATACCAACTGAGATTGACCGCACT
>DASYBA010000329.1:0-3459 GCA_036501005.1 Candidatus Xenobia bacterium
ACTTCTTCATGGTCTGGTGGAAGCGCTCGACCTTGCCCTGGGTTTGGGGGTGATAGGGCCGCCCGTGGCTAATGCCGATGCCGAGCGCGAGGAGCTCCGATTCCATGGCCCCGATGGCATGACCCAAGGGCGTGGTGAAGATGCGGCCATTGTCAGTCAGCACCGAGCGTGGATAACCCCAGGTCTCAGCGGCTCTGTGCAAGGTGCGCACCACATCAGGCGCACGGGTGATCCCAAAGACCTGAGAGGCAATGCAGATCCTTGAGTGATCGTCGATGATGTTGAGAACCTCATAGACCACCCCGTCGGCCACCTCGACATGGGTCATGTCGGCCTGCCAGCACTGGTTGGGAAAGTCGGCCACAAAGCGCTTCCACGAGCTGCGAGGCCGCTTGTGGGGCTCGGGAGTGACAAACCCCCTGGCCTTAAGCACCCGCCAGATGGTGGCCACCGACGGCACGTTGCGCCCAGGGCTCGACATGTGGAAGTGGATGGTCTCGGCCCCGGCGTCGAAGCCGGCGTCGACGAGTTCTTTCCTGATCGAGACGATCTCGTCCTCGTAGAGGTCGGCGATTCGCGTCGGCGAGGTCTTGGGCCGCCTAGAGCGCAGCTCGAGTCCGGCGTGGCCCTCCCTGCGGTAGCGGGCCAAGAGCTTGTAGAGCCAGCTTCGACTCACACCGTGGGCCTTGGCCAGTTCGCCAATCGGCCGCCCCGTTCGCAGGTGCGTCTCGATGAGAAATCGGCCCTTTTCCATAAGAGATCCCTTCCGCCAAGGTGTCTCCTATGTCTTGACACATCCCCAACCAGGGATGTCTCCTATCTCCTGAAATCTCACACTGCCGGGGGCGCCAAAAATTGTTAGCGGACCAGGAGGATCGCTTCGCAGCCCGCAGCGTTCACCGCCCGGCTCTCGTGCCAGCCGGCTGCCTCAAGCCTGACCAGCAGTGGGTCGGGCGGCACCAATGCGACCTCGACGAACCAGAGCCGCTGATAGCCCCCGAGCTGTTGTGTCCAGCCAGCGAGATTCTGATCGCCCTCAACATCGAATGAGGGCTCGAGAAACACGTGCGATTGGGTGCTCGCCACTGTGAACCCGGTCATCCAGGCGGAGCCGAATTCGATGTCCGGGTGGGGTTCCTCGTAGAGGGCCCACGCATATCGGACAAACGAGCCGACGACTATGTGATCACCTGCATGCATTTGGTGGTTGATGTCTTGCGCGATCGTACGGACGTCCAGTGACCGATAGTGAGTGTTGAGGCCGATTCCACTCAGGACCAGGGCGATGACAGCGATGGCTCCGAACACGCGAAAGGGGGCGCGCCTCCACCCCGTGCGTTTCATGAGTGATGTGATCACCTCTGCCACTCGGACGGCGCCGGATGCAGCCAGCAGGAGGAGCGCCGGGTAGAGGACCTCGTCCGTACGTCCAGTGCCCAAGGGAATCTTCCCGAGGGCACAACCAGCAGCCGCGGCGGCCAGCACGACGCTGGGAATCAGCATGGCGCGCCACCGGGAGACCCCGAGAACGACCAGCGCACTGAGAATGGAAAACAAGAGGAATTGCTCGAGCGGCGTCCAGTTGGGTCCGCCGATGATGCCGCCATAGGTCTGGGTGGCTATCGAACAGACACTTTCAAGCAGTGCGAGCGGCGAGCGAAGCGAAAGGAAGTGATCGTGCCAGCTTCGATTGAGATAGGGCGAGAGGTGCCGGTAGAACAGGGCGGCGATCAGGACTGATCCGCCGAGCGTGGCGGAGGACCAGGCGACGTAGCGCCTGAATCCGGAGCGGTTCATGAGGGCGTGCAGCCCCAGTCCCGCCCAGACGCCGACCACGAGGGTCAGGGATGAGGCGGAGAACACGAACGAACACAGTGAAACGGCGGCCGTCGCCCCCAGTGTTCGGGCGCTGGAACGGCGCCTGGTGGCTTCGGCGCACGCCAAGAGCACGCAGGCCAGGACAAAGTCAGCGCTGTAATCCTTGTAGCGGGTCGAGTACATGACGCAGATCGGACTGACGGCCACTATGAGGGCGATCACTGCGCCTATCGCTCGTGGGAACTTGAAGTAGCGGAAGAGTGCGACGGCAGCGGGAATCGAAAGGATCCCCAGCAGCAGCGCCGGCAATTGCCCCCACCACGCAGCGCCCGGATTGAGACCCAGCCACAACCGATCCAACAGGTCGAAGCCGGGGGCATTGGCCCACATATGCCAGGCGGTGCTCAGGGGGACATGCGTCGAGAGCGCTACCCAGGCATCGGAAGTCCACAGGCCACCGTGAGTAAGTCCGCGCAGCCGGAGAATGGCGCCCAAGACCACGACGGACCCGACGACCCAGTGTCCCCCCAGACCCGGGAATCGTTGCCCGAGCGGGCGTCCCGGACGGCGGGGTGCCACCGGGGCCTGTTCCAGCCCGGTTGCTTTGTTGGCGTTGAGAGCCTTGCGAGAACGTGTGCTGCGCGGGCGATCCAGTAGGTCGGTCACCGCATCTGCTCCATGGATTCCGCCGGATGGTTGCCAGCGATTGTGATGTGGTGGCTCATCCAGCTATCCCCGCTCTTGCCTCCGGGTCCGGAAGACCCGTTTTCGTGCGACCTCTCCTGCACCCTAAGGAAATGACCGCCCGTTTCATATGGGCCAAATGGCTCCATTTGAGTGCTCGACCTCGGTGCGGCGGGCATCCAATGGTCCATTCGGCCTATATCTGTCGGCGGGCCAGACCTCCTACTCTGGAGACCGGAGCGGGCGAGGGCAGAAAAGAGAATCCGCCGCTAAGTTCGTGTGAGAAGGATCGAGGAGCGTCGAGCATGGCGGACCAGCTGGACCAGGACATGATCGGCAAGGTGGGGCGGGTGACGCTGGCCATATCTCCCGGTCATGCCGGGGAGGTCATCTTGGCCATTCGGGGGGGAACGGAAACCTTCGCTGCGTTGTGCGATGAACCCGTTGCCAAAAATTCTCGCGTTGTCGTCGTTGAATGCTTGTCGGGCCGAACCGTGTCTGTGACGCCATGCTGATTGAGGAGGCATAAATGCTGTTCTGGCATGTTCCAGCGCCGAATGAGGCGCTTCTGATCTCGGGTTCCCGCCGCAAGCAGGAAGACACCCAGTTCCGCATTGTGACCGGACATGGATGCTTTGTCCTTCCCGTAAAGCAGAAGGCACGGTTCCTGTCGCTCTCCCTGCAGGAGGCGGAAATTGCCGAGGACTGCATCACCACGCAAGGGATCCGACTGCACATCCGCGCCATCGCAGCCTTCAAGATTGGCGATGACACGGCCTCCATTGCCAACGCGGCAAGACGCTTTCTCTCCGAGCAGAACAACATGGAGGAACTGGTCGGCCGTATCTTTGCCGGTCACCTCCGGTCCATCATCGGCAGCCTCACGGTGGAGGAGATCATCCGGGAGCGCGACCGTCTGTCCCAAGAAGTGAAGGAGGGCAGCCACGGAGAGATGGA
>DASYBA010000330.1:0-3250 GCA_036501005.1 Candidatus Xenobia bacterium
GACGGGCCGGCGGATCAGGATACGCCTCAAACGTAGCACCTGGGCGTTGTATCGACAACGGGAAGATGTTCTAGACCTACAGGTTGCCGTCCGACGGCCGCCCGCACACGAAGGGCGCTCCGCCCACTTCCTCTGACTTCGGCCACAGCAGGTTCCACAGGCGGCCCGATAGTCGCTTCGCCACGCTGGTTTCCAGGCCGTCCAGGTTGTCTCCGTGCGCATTGCGGGCGTCGGCCATGGCGGCGCAGACGGCGCCCAGAACGGTCTCGTAGAAGGCCTGGCGCTCCCGGTGGCGAGCTTCCCTGGCGAGCCGCTCCAGTTCCACTTCCCTCGCACGGGCGACCACCTGGCGCACATACTCGGTGCCTCCGTGCTCCGCCACCCACTCATCCAGTCGCTGGCCCAACCCGATGCCCGAGGGTGGCGCTGTGGGCTCGTCAGTCATTCGCCGGACTGGCGTCCGATGCCAGGCCTGGGGGCTGCTCTTCCACCGGCTTCTCTTTGACCGCCGGCGGTTCGGGCTCCGGCAACTTCATCGCGCCCCAGAGCTGGGCGCTCACCCGCTTGGCCACCGACCCGGCCAGATCCAGCGGGTCACGTCCCGGGTGATCGTGCTTCACCGCCCGAATGCTGCCGGTCACGGCCGCCTCGACCTGGCGACGGAAGGCGTCCTGGTCCTGCACCGTGACCGCCCCGCCATGCAGCAGCTTCATCAGGATGGACTTCACCCAGGCCGCCCCCCCGCGGGCCTTGGCGACTTCCCAGATGGCGCCTGGCAGGCGAACGGCAAGAATCGGTGAGCCCGAGTACTTGTCCAGGTGCTCCCGTGCCACGGTCGGCGGTCTGCCACGCTTGCCCATCTGCTTCATAGTAGCGTAAACGAACTTTCCACTCAAGTCCATAATAGCGTTAACGGGCAAATATTTCTAGCCCCTTTCCAGTCTCTTAGCGGTTGGCCGGCCGGCAGCGGATCGGATCAAAGTCGTTTACGTCCTTTTGGTTCAATGTCGTTAAGACGTTAACGAATAAATCTTTCATAAACCCCTTGTCAAATAAGTGCGTTAACGCTATTATATTGATGTCAGGGCGACCTGACGGAGCGGCCGCTGAAGCGGTCCCAGGGCTTCGGTCCTGGGGAGGGGCACAACCCCACCGCTCCACTTCGAAAACGAGGTGGAGAAACATGGCAGTAACAACCCGCGAAACCGTCGACCAGAAGGCCCACCGCCTGATTCAGGAAGGCCGCATCACCTGGGCCCAGGGCGTGGCCGTGGTGGCCGGCGATCATCAGACCTACATGGTGAAGCGCCAGGGCGGCACCTGGTCTTGCTCCTGCCCCTGGGGCACCGAGCGCCCGGACAGCAAGCCCTGCAGCCACGTCATCGCCGCCGCCCTGACGGCCCCCGCGGTGGCCCCGCAGGTGCCGCCCGCCCCGGCTCCGGCCCCGAAGCCAGAGCACCCGGTTGACACCGTCGACCGTCTCCTCGCCGACCTGAAGGCCTCCCTGGGTCTGGCCAGCCCGCAGCGGCCGACCCAACTGCCCCAGCCCCGCCCCTCGCACACCGTAACCCCGATGCCTACGCAACCCCGCCTGCCCCGCAACATTGCGAAGCGGGTGATGCTGGTGAAGGTGACCGACCCGCAGGAACTGGCCGCCCTGCGTCACGTCGCCAACCCCTCTGTCCGATACATCGAGCAGGACGGCGTCCACTTCGCCGTGTGCGAGCAGGCCGTCCTGGACGTGGCGCTGACCCTGTCGCAGGGGGTGTGCCGATGAACTTCAACAAGCCGACTCTTCCTCAGCCCCGGCCGCAGCCGGTGGTGGGCAGTTCCTTCGTGCTGGTCGACCAGGCCGGCGCTGTCCGGGCCGAGCTGGCCATGAACGACTACCACTGCCCCGAGATCCGCATGTGGGACTCCGCAGGCGTGCTTCGCCTGTCTATCGGATTCGGCGGCGGCACAATCGAGGAGTTTCCCGCCATCAGCATGTGCCACGCCAACGAGCGGCGAACGCTGCTCATCTCCAGCCGTCCCGAGATTGAGGCCATAGGCCCCGATGGCTCCGACTTGGGTAATTGGCCACCGGCACCCAAAGCCCGCACGCCGAGGAAGGCGGTGCGGTCGTGATGCGGCGGGTTCGAACGCACGTCATCACCGACCAGGGGCGCCAGTATCGGACGACCCGCTTCCTGCCCGACGGGTTGGTGTGGTGCCGCCGCTACGTCAACACCCAGGGCGGGCGGGAGCTGATTCTGCACGCCGGCAAAGACCTGGAGACCTACCTTGGCACGGCGCTAGAAGTGAAAGGGGTGAAGCCATGAACCGCAGACTGACCAAGCCTGCCCTGGACAAGCGCCTGGCGAAGCTGGTGGCCGACGCCCGCAAGTACTGGGCCAGCGCCGATGGGCAGCCGATAGCGGATATCGCGGATGGCGCCCGAGCCCTCGCAGACCGCGCCGACGAACTGCACGATGACTACGAGACCATGCGCATTGAGAAAGAGGGGGAGAAGCCATGAACATGCAAGCCGTCGGACAGATTCGAACCGCAACTATGCGGGTTATCGGATACACCCGGGTCAGCACCGAGGAGCAAGCCACGGAGGGCGTGTCCCTGGCGGCCCAGGCCGAGAAGCTGAAGGCGTACGCCGGCCTGTACGACCTGGAGCTGGTCGACGTCATCGAAGACGCCGGCCAGAGTGCCAAGACGCTGAACCGGCCGGGCCTGCAGCAGGCCCTGGAGATGCTGCGCACCGGCCAGGCGGAGGGGCTCCTGGTCTGCAAGTTGGACCGGCTCACCCGGTCGGTGAGCGACATGGCCCACCTTATCGAATCGTACTTCGGCGACAGGGCGAAGCACGCCAGCACCCTGCTCTCGGTGGCTGACCAGGTCGACACGAGGACGGCCTCGGGGCGATTGGTGCTCAACATCCTGTCGTCGGTCAGCCAGTGGGAGCGGGAAGCCATCGGTGAGCGCACCAGGGCGGCCCTGCAGCACCTGAAGGCCACCGGCGTGAAGCTGGGTGCACCGCCCATGGAAGACGCCCCCACTATCGCCCGCATCGTGGAGCTCCGGTCCCTGGGTCGGACGTTTCGCCAGATCGCCGCAGCCCTTCAATCTGAAGGTCGGGCAACCATGCGGGGCGGCCGCTGGGCCCCTGAGACGGTGCGCAAGGTCCTGGGCCGTCAGGCGGTGGCGTCGTGAGTCGGAACCAGCAAAAGGCCCTGCTGGATGCCCGCTTCATCACGCT
>DASYBA010000331.1:0-8476 GCA_036501005.1 Candidatus Xenobia bacterium
TGGATTCGAATACCAGACAGAATGGGGCGGCGGTGTCTTCTTGTTCCTCACGTTCCGGTTGACTGCCCTGAAATCCTGCTCCGTTCAGCAGGCTCAGCAGCCAAGCGACCGGCTGGAACGCGCGCTCCGTCCGGAAGAGGCTTTAATTCTCGTAAAATCTTGACCAAATCCTGTGATCCACATCTCAAACCCGCTCCGTTCTCGAGGCCCGGGTGACGCCCGGCTGCTCGGGCACCAGCCAGGCGGCGCGGAGGGTCATGACGGGCGCATCCGCGTGCCGCATGACGGTCTCGGCCACGCTGCCCATCAGCAGGCGGGACAGGCCGCTGCGTCCGTGCGTCGCGAGAACGATGAGGTCGGCCCCCACCTCCTGGGCAGACGCCAGGATCTCGTCCCCGGCCAGCCCCCCTCGCATGATCATGCGGTGGGGAAGGTCGCCCAGCAACGGTTCTAGACCGCTCATGACCTTACGGGCAGATTCAACTTCTGAAAAGTACCCCTCGGCATAGCCGCCCAGAGGCGTCACGTAGGCCGTGCTGGGGAGAATCGGCTCGTTGACGTGGAGGACAATGACCTCCGCGGCCGTGTCCCTGGCCATCTTGACCACGTATCGCAAGGCCGCCTCGGAGTAACGAGAAAAATCAACCGGTACCAGGATCCTCTTGAATTCCAGCATGGCTGCACCTCCTGTCTGATGCTATCATACCCACGGCCGTGCTACTTTCGTATAGGTTTCACGGCGCCCCATTCTGGACAGAACTCGGCTGCATGGGTCGGCGAGAGTTCCTGATAGCGATGAGCGCGGTAGTGGGCAGTTTCGCGCTCGGCATTTCGCTGGCCACGGCCGCCATTGCGCCGACCCTCGCTCCCCTCGAATTCACCGTCAATGGCCGGAGAACCCGTTTGGATCTGGACCCCCGGGTCACGCTGTTGGACGCCTTGCGCGAGGGGCTGGGCCTGACCGGCACCAAGAAAGGCTGCGACCATGGCCAGTGCGGCGCGTGCACCGTCCTGGTCAACGGGCGCCGCATCAATAGCTGTCTCTCGCTGGCCGCCACCCACCACGGCGACGAGGTCGTCACCATCGAGGGGCTCCAGCACCCGATACAAGCGGCATTTCTCCACCACGACGGTTTTCAGTGCGGCTACTGCACCCCTGGACAAGTCTGCTCGGCAGTCGCCATGCTGGAGGAGCTGCGCCGCGGCACCCCCAGCTACGTCACCCCTGACCTGCAGAAGACGCCGGTGTTGTCGAAAGCCGAGGTGCGAGAGCGCATGAGCGGCAACATCTGCCGGTGCGGGGCCTACCCGGGCATCGTCGCCGCCATCATGGAGGCGGGCGCATGAAGGCGTTCCAGTACAGCCGAGTCGATACGGTCGAGGCGGCCATCGGCGCGGCGACGGCCAGCAGCCGCTTCCTGGGCGGCGGCACCAACCTGGTCGACCTCATGAAGGACGGCGTCGAAACCCCCGACACGCTCATCGACGTCACGCGTCTACCGCTGGCCGACATCGCACCGTTACCCAATGGTGGGCTGCGCGTGGGCGCTACGGCGAGGAACAGCGACACGGCCGACCATCCCCTGGTTCGACAGCACTATCCCCTGCTGGCCCAGGCCATTCTGGCCGGCGCCTCTCCCCAGCTCCGCAACATGGCCACCAACGGGGGCAACCTGATGCAGCGAACCCGCTGCCCTTATTTCATGGATCCGGGCTTCCGACAGTGCAACAAACGCCTGCCTGGAAGCGGCTGCGATGCCCGCGACGGGTTAGACCGGAACCACGCCGTCCTGGGCTACAGTGCCGCCTGCATCGCCACCCATCCATCCGACATGTGCGTGGCCCTCCTGGCCCTGGACGCGACCATCCGGGTGCGGGGCCCACAGGGCGAGCGGATGATCCCCATGGGGGAGTTCCATCGGCTGCCGGGCGACACCCCGCAATTCGATACGACCCTCCAGCCTGGAGAGCTGATCTTGTCCATCGACCTCCCGCCGTCGTCCTTTGCCCGGCACTATCGATACCTGAAGGTACGGGACCGCCACAGTTACGATTTCGCCCTCGTCTCGGTGGCCGCGGCGCTGGACGTGGAGGGGGGCCGGATTCGCGCCGCCCGTGTCGCGCTGGGCGGGGTGGCACACAAACCGTGGCGCGCTCCCGCCGCGGAGGCGCTGCTGCAGGGCCAACCCCCGGACCAAGGCCTGTTCCGACGGGCGGCCCGTCAGGCATTCGCCGACGCCCGCCCCCTGTCGCACAACGGCTACAAGATTCCCTTGGGCCAGGAAGCGATCGTCACGGCCCTGCAGGACGCACTCGCATGATCGGATCGCCCTTCGATCGGGTCGACGGCCCCGTCAAGCTCAGCGGTGCGGCGCCCTATGCAGGCGACGTATCGGTTCCGGGCCTGCTGTACGGCGTCCTCATCGAGGCCACCATTCCCAATGGGCGAGTGACGGCCATCGATATCCCCTCCATCTCGGGCGTGGTGGCGGTCATCACCCCCTTCAACGCCCCTCGCCTGCCGCAGCCGGAAAGCCGCCTCACCGTGCTGCAAGACGATCGGGTCCACTACGACCGTCAGCCCATCGCCGTGGTCGTGGCACGGTCTTTGCACGAAGCACGGGAAGCCCGATCCAAAGCCGTCGTCAAATACTCGGAAGAGAAGGCCGACCTCGACTTTGTGGGTGGATTTCCCACCTCGCATACCTCTTCGCACGTCGGCCAGCCTGGGGACTTGTCGTGGGGCGACGTGTCGGCCGGTCTCCAACAGGCCGACGTCCGTATCGAGGCCCTCTACACCACGCCCATTCAGCATCACAACCCCATGGAGCCCCATGCGACCGTGGCGGTCTGGCAAGGCGACCATCTCACTGTCTACGACTCGACGCAGCACATCACCGGCGTGCAAAAGTCGCTGGCGAAGATGTTCGCACTCGCGGACGACCACGTTCACGTCGTCTGCCCTTTCACCGGCGGGGGTTTTGGGTGCAAGGGGGCCCTCTGGTCGCACGTGCCGCTGGCGGCGCTGGCGGCCCGCCAGGTTGGACAGCCGGTCAAACTGGTGCTGGAGCGGCCGCAGATGTTCGGACCGGTGGGCGCACGGCCTCGCACGCACCAGCAGGTGACGCTGGGTGCGACCCACCGCGGCCGTCTGACCGCGATTCGACACGTCGTTCACGCCAACACCTCGGTGCTCGAAGACTACATGGAATCGGCAGCGTTCCCCACTCGGGTCATGTATGCCTGTCCGAACGTCGAGACCGTATCGCGCATCGTGCCGTTGAACCTGGGCACGCCGACCTACATGCGGGCTCCGGGCGTCGCCACCGGCACGTATGCCATCGAAGTGGCCATGGACGAGCTGGCCTATCGGATTCACCAGGACCCCCTGGAACTGCGGCTGCTCAACTACACCGAGAACGATCCGCACACGCACCACCCCTTTACCGGGAAGCACCTCAGGGAGTGCTATACGCAGGCCGCCGAGAAATTTGGCTGGTCCCGGCGAACCATGGCCCCCGGCAGCATGCGCCGGGGCACTCGACGGGTCGGCTGGGGCATGGCCACCGAGACCTACCCCGCCGGGCGCCAACCCGCCACGGCGGTAGTCCGCATCCAGCCCGATGGCCGGGTGGAGGTCGCCTGCGGCACTCAGGAGCTCGGCGGCGGCACGTATACCATCATGGCGCAGACGGTCGCCGACGTGTTGGGCGTGCCGATGTCTCAGGTTACATCTCGCCTGGGAGACACCGACTTGCCCACCGGGCCCATGTCGGCCGGGTCCATGACGACCGCCAGCGTGCTCCCGGCCGTGCAGGCAGCGGCTCTGCAAGCCCGCGAGAAGCTGCGCACCACGCCTGGCCTACGGACGCAACCGATAGAAGGCCGCGCCACGACGGCCCCCGACCCGACGGTCAAAGAGCGCTATGCGGCCCACTCCTTTGGGGCCATTTTTGTCGAGGTCTCGGTCGAGCTGGGCATGGTTCACGTCGACCGGGTGGTGGCGGTGTACGACGTGGGTCGGATCATGAACCGCAAGACGGCGGAGAGCCAGTTCATCGGAGGCATCGTGTGGGGCATCAGCCTGGCGCTGCACGAGGTCACCCACGTCGACGAGCGATACGGCCGCATCGTCAACGCCAGCCTGGCCGACTACCACGTTCCGGTCAGTGCAGACGTCGGCGATATCGAGGTGTCGGCGCTGGACATCCCCGACCTGCACGTGGATCCGCTGGGCGCCCGGGGCATCGGTGAAATCGGGATTACCGGGACCGGGGCGGCCGTAGCGAACGCGGTGTTCCACGCGACCGGGCGGCGTGTGCGAGACCTGCCCATCTCTCCGGACAAGCTGATGTAGCGGAACTGGGTGCGATCCGTAGAATAGACACCCCCTGTTGCACGCTCACGACACCATTGTCCGGGCCCGACTGGCGCCCGTCATCCTACCGGAAGCCCACCTGCGGCGCCCCCGTCTGACACAGCGCCTGCAGGCCCTGGCGCCGGCCCGGCTGGTGGTCGTGCGGGGGCCGGCCGGGAGCGGCAAGACCGTGCTGGCGGTGGAAGCCCTGGCCGAACTCGGTGGACCGACGGCGTGGTACAGTATTGAACCCAGCGAACGGGATCCGGCCGTGTTCGTGGCCCACGTGCTGGAGGCCATCGGCCGCATCGCCCCGGGCGTCGCGCAAAGAGCCCGACGGGCCTTGGACGGCGCCGGCCCGGTAGACGCCGTGCTCACCCCGCTCTTGAACGCCCTGTGGGAGCATGAGGCGAGCCTCCGCCTGGTGCTCGACGACGTCCACCTGGTGGCATCGGTTCCCGTGATACGAGCCTGGCTGCGCAACCTGGTGCAACAGGCCCCGGCCAACCTCGAGCTGTGGATGCTCACTCGCACGCCGCTCCATCTGGGGGTCGAGAAACTGCTGGCACGCGGCCAGGCCCTGCGCCTCGAGGCCGCCGAGCTGGCTTTTACCCTCAACGAGACGGCCACGCTCGTGCGGGAGACCTGGCGCTGGCCCGACAACCCGAGGTTGGTAAACGAACTCCACCAGGCGACCGGAGGCTGGATCACGGGCCTCCAGCTTCTCAACAGGCAAGCTGGGACGCTCCCCGGCGCCTTGCGCTCAGCCGACGCCAGCTCGGCCATGTACCAGTATCTGGCAGAACAAGTGCTGGACGGTCTGCCGGTCCGGCTGCAGGCGTTGTTGCTGGAAACCAGCCTGCTGGTGTCCTTCGACGCCGAGCTGGCCGAGCTGGTGACCGGCGATGCGCAGGCCATGCGCGGCTTGGATGAGCTTCGTCAGCGGGGGTTGTTCCTCTACGAATGCGACGGGACGTTCCGCTACCATCATCTCTTTGGGGACTTCCTGCGTCACGCCCTCCATCAGAGGTGCGGTGTGCGATCCGTGCGGGAACGGCACGAACGTCTGGCGCGACACTTTGCTCCCCTCGACCCGGCCCGAGCCCTGGACCACGCCGTCCAGGCGCATGCCTGGACCGACGTGGTCGCGCTGTTGGAAAAACACGGCGACGAACTGCTCCAGTCCGGCTACACGGACCGGGTCGCCGGCTGGCTGGCTCGCCTGCCAGGCCGATGCAGCGCCTCGGCGACCCTCCGGCTCTTGAGTGCGACCGTGGCCGACCGACGAGGCGATGGCCCGCAAGCCCTGGCCATGTACCAGCAGTTGCTGTCCGTCTCAGAACGGGAGGTGCAGGCCATGCTGCTGGAACGTATCATGGAATGCATGGTGCGGATGGGCCACGTGGCCGGCATGGCCCACTGGGCGGACGAGGCTCTGGCGCTCTGCCCCCCCGACGACGTGGGCCTGCAGTCTCGCATGCTCTCCTGGCAGGCGGGCGCTGCTTTCCTGCTGGGCCAGGAGGCCGACACGGCGCTGCAGGCCCTGCATCGGGCGCACGACATGGCGTATCGGTCTGGCGACCCGGTCGCCATCTGGGCGGCCTCGGCCGTCCTGGGGCTGGGCGGCGGCCAGTTTCGGGACCTCGAGCACAGTGCCGACGTCCTGGCCCGCGGGGCGCGCTGCATGGCCGACAACGGGTACATGTCGAAAGCCGCCCATTTGTGGATCAATCGGGGTCTGCTCTTGACGCTCTCGGGCCGGTTCGAAGAGGCGGCTGTCGATCTGCGCCAGGCCACCAGCGTGCCGCACGGAGACACCTGGCTGGATGCGGCACTGCTGTCGGCCCAGGCGCTCCTCGCCTTGGGGCGCCGCGCCATGGAGGATGCGGCCCCGTTCGTGGCGCGACTGGCAGACATGGCGGTGCCGCCGCAGATCCGCCCGTGGGCGCTACGCGCCCAGGTCATCTACCACGCCGGGCAGCGACAGTTCGAGAAGGCCGAACGGCTGGGCCGTGAGATGATGGAAGCCCTGGGTCCGGTGGGCAGCCGGGGCGCCTATGCCCCGGCCTGCCGTCTCGACCTGGCCGCCATGTACGCTCGACAGGGGCGGACCGCGACGGCCTTGCGTCAAGCCGAGGAAGCGCTGGAGATCTCGCAGGCCATGGGGTCGCTGGTGTGGGAAGCGAAGGCGAAAGCGGCCCTGGCCGACTTGAAAGGCCAGGCGGCCCAACATCCTCCGGCCGAACTCGAGATTTTTACCCTGGGCCGCTTCGCCATCTTCCGCCACGGCAGGGACATCACGACCCAGGTCTGCGGGCGCGCCAAGGTGGGAGATCTCCTCAAGATGTTCCTGGCCAGCCCCGATCTCGCGGTGCCCGTCGATGCGGCAATCGGGTGCCTGTGGCCGGGCGCGGACCCGAGCCGCGGTCGACACGACCTGGCCACCCAGGTCAGCCGGCTTCGCCGGCACCTGGGCCCTGAAGCGGTGTACTATCGGGATCAAGCCTATCACCTCTCCACCGGTCGCGTCAAAATCGATTTCACCGAGCTCCTGGACTGGTTGGCGCAGGCGCGCACGGCCCTGCAGGAGGGTAACGTCGTAGCCGCTGAGCGCATCTGCGGCTGGGCTGCCGACTTGTATCGCGGCGATTTCCTGCCCGACGACTGCACCCCGCCGGGCTTGGATGCCTGCCGTCACCGTCTGCGGGCGCAGTATCTGGAGACCGTCCAGGTCGTGACGAATTCCGTATCGAATCAGCCAGGATGAAGACAGCGGTTCGAACTTGTTCACTTTTCATCTTGCTGGCCCTGAGCGGGTGTTCGAAGGTCCACGTTCTGCCTCCCACGACCGTATCCAGCACCCCCATGTCCACGGCGCCGCCCCCCCACGTCAACCCCGACAATGCGGCCGCACTCTTCACGCGTCCGGCCAACCCGGCGGCTGACGAGGCGGTCTTCAAGGGCACCGGCTATCTGAGCCAGGATAGGGCGGACGAAGCGCTCATCAGCCGGTTCTGGATTCAACTGATGAGCGAGTAGTGGTCCGACGTGGAAGACATGCGGCGTCGTTTCAACCGCGCCGGGTTGGGAGACGAAGCCTTCCTGTCGATATTTCACCACCCGCCATTTGGCTACGGCCAGGAATTCGAGCCGCTAGTGGCGTGGCACAACGCTCGCCCTGAGAGTCTCACGCCCATCCTGGCCATGGACTCTACTACCTGACATCCAACGACAGCCTGGCAGGCCAGGCGTTCGATACCGTCAAGGCCTGGCAGGCTGCCGTCCCTCACTCGTTCGCTGCCCTCATGGTGGAGGCGCGGCTATGGGAGGCGTGGGCCTGGAACGCTCGAGGCGATATTCATGAAGTCACCGTGACCAGCCAGAAGCAGAGGCTCTTCGAGCAGCGCCTGGACCACATGCGGGCGTGTACGCGACAGGCCCACGAACTGCAACCGACCGATCTTCTACCGGATCTTCTCGAGCTGGACCGAGAGAACGCTATCGGTTCGCCCGAGGTTTTCCAAAAGCTGTTTGAAGAAGCCCGCGCAGTCCATCCCAGGTCCCGCCTCCTTTGGAGGTTCACAAACGCCAACCAGAGACTCCGACGGGCACGCTGGCATGGATCGCCAAGCTGGCTGGAGACGCCTCTTTTGCAGACCGGTTATTGCGAGAGAAGCATCCACCGGAGGCCCAGGCCATACCGACCGCGGTACGAGATGAGATTCGATTGGCAGCGGCCCCCCACCGCCCCTTGAGCGCGACCTTGGAGTCGATAGGGATCTATGATGAAGTCGGGTTTCAGCCGCTGCTCGTCTCAGCCACCGATCGATTTCCGATCGATAACGACACGGTGGGGGGCGCGGTTGCCTATCTGGAAGGGCCCCCAGGCCACACCGTCACCTTGCGGTGGGAGATGTCTCCATCGCTACGGCAGAAACCTGGGCAGTCCGAGGTGACCTTCTCGACCTACGGCGAGGCCCGGGTGCCGGTGTTCTGGACAACCAGCCGTCCTGGGCCGTGCACCATCACCCTGCAGGTGGGTCGACACGTGCTGGCGAGCCACCGCGTGACGGCCTATCGACCATGACCTCGCTGCTTAACGAAGCTGCAGGACCTTAT
>DASYBA010000332.1:0-7043 GCA_036501005.1 Candidatus Xenobia bacterium
CCGAAGTGCCGAGGTGGACTTCGGGGGAGCAGAGAACAGTTTCGATGTTCAGTATGCGGCCTTCTACGCGGACTGCGAGCACGAGATTCGGCCGTTGGAAAGCGGGTATCGCATTTGCTTCGTCTACAACCTTTGTCAGGCCGGCAAACACCAGCCCGCCGCGCCCCAGGTGCGCGAACAGGCCCGCAAGGTGGCCGATCTCCTGACGCCTGTCTTCGAGGACCGGGACCGGTTAGCTGTCTGCCTCCAACACCAGTACACCCGAGACGGGCTGGCCCGCAACACCCTGAAGGGGTGGGATCGGGCCTGTGTCGCGGTCCTCGCCGAAGCCGCCGCCGTGGCCGGCTGCGACTGGCATCTGGCGAAGTTGAAATGGGAGCAGTCCGGCCAGGCGGATGAGGGACGGTACTATGGTCGCCGCCATGTCGACGACGACGAAGTCGAGATGGACGAAGTCGATGAAGAGACCGTGACCGTCAGCAGCTTCGTTGTCGGATCTGGGGCGCCGCCCGTGGTAGATGAATTCCACATGCCTCCCGATGAAGTCGCTTCACAAAAGGGGCTGGACGGCCTGCCGGTGCGTCAATCCGTGACGCGAACGGGGAACGAGGGCATTACGGTCGATCGCTGGTATGAGGGGGCGGCCGTGGTCCTGTGGCCCACAGCTCGGGCGCTGGACGGCGTGGCCCGCGAGGGACACCGAATCGCGTTACCTGTCCTGGCAGCCGTGGCGAAGGATGCCACTCGCACGGATGCCGCCAGGCGTCTCTGTGCGGGCATCATGGACCACTGGGACGTGCAGCACGATTATCGATCGGCCCTGTTTGTGCCTTCCGAGACGATGCTGAGATGCCTGCAAACCCTGGGAGACCCGGCCCTGGCCAGCCGCTTTATCGAAGATGTCCTGCCTCGTGCTTGCCAGGGCACTGAAGCCGCCGAGGTTGCGGCGCTCGGAGATCAGGTCGGCTGGCCATCGTTGGCCCCGGCGATCACTGCTTTTCTGGCTAAACCACGGGGCTACGGTGAGGATGACTCCTGCCGTGCCGCACTCAAGCTCTTCCACGATCTGTGCACCTCCCTTGCGGCCTCCCCCGGGCAGGTCAAGGCGTGCCGGGAGGCGGCACCCAGCGTTGAGCGTCTGCTGGCTCAATGGGACGAGGCCGATGCATGGAGAAGGGGTCGCCGGGAGGGGGTGCTCGAGGCCTTGTTCGATAGCCTGGCTGGCGTGGGCAGGTTGGACGTCCTCGAGCGCATCCTGGACCGAGTGTTGGATGCTCAAGAACGATACGATTTAGACAAGGTCCTCCTTCCGTGTGTCAAGAGCCTGGCGTCACCTGCCCCGGTCCTGGTGCCCACCGCGGTCCGTCTGCTTCAGCACTGCCATGCGCAGCTCAGGGAGCGCACCCGAGAGCCCGTGTGCGTTCCCAAGGACTGGACCATGGAAGTTGGCGTGTCATGCCGGTGCCGAGACTGCCAGGAGTTGCAGCGTTTCCTGGTGGACCCCCAGCAACAGATCTGGTCTTACCGAGCAAACGAAGACGGGCGCTACCACGTGGCTCGCCATGTGGATGGCACCGACGTCAAGTGTCATACAGAAAAGGGCAGATCACCGTATACGCTGGTCTGCACCAAGACTCGAGCTTCCTTCGAGAAGCGCCAGCAGCAATATGACGCAGATTGCAACAGCTTGCGGGAACTGGCCGCGCAGGCTGCCGCTCTGGATGCGGAACTGGCCACTTCAGTCGGCAGAAGCGCGAAGGCCACGGCCAGGTCTGCTGGGAGAAAGAGCTAGTCTCATGCTGTTCACCAGTCAGGGCGTGACCTATCAGGTGGATTGCCAGATGTGCGACAACCCGGATTGTCCCCGTCATGAGGCCGATTTTGACTTTACCGAGTGCGACGCCGACGGGCGCTTGCGCTCGTCGGGTCTGCGTTTCTCTGTCGAGGTTGACCTGTCGACAGGCCAGGCCGTAAATCCCCCGCCCGCCTCGTCCCTGGCGGCCCCAGTGCTCTCGGACTTTCTCGTGCATGGGCGAGAGCACTGGTTCGATATGCTCTTGGAGGAACAGGATGATCGTCGCCGTCTGGCCCATGCCACCATCGATCCCCAAGATGTAGAGGCGGGCGTCCTAACGTCCTGGGCCGAGCTGGCATTCGGCGAGAAGAGCATCCTGAGGGGCGGGCGCCGGGTCAGTTTTGTGGTGGAGCACGAGGGTGTAAAGTACTATGTGGAGGATTTCCATTGCCCGCAGCCGACCTGCGCCTGCCAGGATATCCGACTCCACGTCCTGGGCCCGGTCAATGGACCGAGCAAGCCCAACCTTGCTTCTCTCTTTGACGGCTTCATCACTTTGCGGGGCAAGATCTCGGTGACGGAAATCACTGACCCTCACATAACGCCACGGCTGGCCAAGGACATCTTGTCGTCTTTCCGCCACCAGCCCCACTCGCTCAAGGATCTTCGCGAGCACTGGCGGACCGTAAAGGAGATTGCGACGCGCAGTCAGGCGCAGCAACCTGCTGTCAGGCATGCGATGACCGTCCCGCCGATCTCCTCTACCGCGAAGGTTGTGTCTCCAACGGACCAGCAACCGATACAGGGATCCTTGGCAGCTCCTTCCGCGGCGAAAGCGACCAATGCACGAGTCGGTCGCAACGATCCGTGCCCGTGCGGCAGCGGCAAGAAGTACAAGAAATGCTGCCTGTAAGCTGTGTCAGTTTCGGGGTCAGTTCCACTGGTAACCAAAGGTGGAATGGACACCCAACGTTTTGGACCACCAACTGGCTTATAACCTAGGTTTTTGGCCGATTCTCCAGTGTTCACGCAGGACCGCATGAAACCGTGGAAACGCTGCCTTGCACGCAGGGGGTCCGGGGTTCGAATCCCCGCAGCTCCACTAGAACTGAAGCCAGTTTGCGGGTCCTCTTCTTCGACGCCAAGCTCTGTTTCGCTCCTGCAGCGAACTGTTCGCCTTGGGAGGCGCACATTCAGGGGGGTGTTCGCTCCAGGAGCGAAACATCGACTGTTGGATCTGGCTTCCCCCCTGTCGAATAGTAATCGTCAGGCTCGGCGCAGGAAAAACCGACCACCTCACATGCCTGCCCAGCCCTCGCCCCACTCCTTGGTTTTGACCTCGGTTCCGTTCGGGATGAGCATGCTGAATCCATAGTCCGAGGCATGCTAGTTCTCGAACCAGTCTTTAGGAGGTGTCATAGTTTGGGGAAGCTGATCTTCGGAATGATGCAGTCCCTCGACGGCTACGTCGCGAGCGTGGCGGGCGATCTGCCATTCCCACCGCCCGGCCCCGCGCTCCATCGTCACTTCAACGACCATGTCCGCGGTCTCGGCGGCATTCTGTACGGTCGTCGAATGTACGAGGTGATGCGCTATTGGGACGAGGATCGGCCGGAGTGGGGGTCTCTCGAGCACGACTTCGCGGCAGTGTGGCGGGCGCAGCCGAAATGGGTGACGTCCCGCTCGCTGAAGTCAGTCGGCGCGAACGCCACGCTTGTCAGTGACGAAGTCGAAGCGTTCGTGCGCGGGCTGAAGGCGGAAGTCAAGGGTGACATCGACGTTGCCGGGCCCGATCTGGCGGGGAGTCTCACCAAGCTCGGTCTTATCGACGAGTATCGTCTCTACTTCCGCCCGTTCGTCCTTGGCCGGGGCAAGCCTTACTTCGTACAGGCCCGGCCGCCGCTCCGCCTTGTCGCCTCCGATTCCGTTGGCGAGGACGCGGTCAGGCTGACATACGTCCCCGCTTGATAGGCCTATGACCGGCGGAATTGCGGCATGCGGACAATCCGCCAGGGCGCCTGTCCTGCCCCGCTCTCAGCGTAGAACATCGGCCGTTGTTCTGCTCTTGGTAAGGGTCGCGTTCCAGCCGGCACCCCACATGCCGTTGGCCACCCGGAATATTGCGAGTTGCTAACCGGCCGGTGCAAGATTTCTCACCTCAACCTAACGGGTTGGAAACATCTGGCCGCTAGACTGGACACAGGAGGTCATGCCGATGTTGATCCACCACAAACCCATCATGCCGGGCGATATCCGGGACCCGAAAGCCCTGGCTTCGGCCTATGATGCGGCCCAGCACCTCTCTCCCGAAGACCGCAGGGTCGCGCAGGCGGAAGAGCCCGTCTTCACGCCACAGCCTGGACTGGCAGGAGCCCTGGGCTACGGTGAGCTCCGCTCATCATACCACATGAAAGATGGCACCGATGTGACCGTGCGGACACATCCAGGCCGCCCTGCGGGGAGGGAGTTAACGCCCAGCGTAGACATCTCACAGGGTGACCGCAGGGTTACTATCGAACAGGTTCAATGCACGACCATGGTAGGTCGATTAGGCATCAACCCCATGAGAGTTGAGGAGTACGAAGGGGCAGAGTTCAAAGGCGCTACCCAGGTGAAGGTGACAAATAGCGGAAAGCACTGGGAGGGTATCGGGAATCCCTCGTGCCTGACCATGCTGGAAGACGGCCCCTACTTCAACAAGGCTGACTGACCGACCGGCCTGGTATGACTTCCTCGTGGACGGGGAAAAAGATTCCCGGCGAGCGATAATTGTTCAACAGGAAGGGCCACTCAGAGGCGGACACAGACACAAGCAGCGGCTCCGCAGTTTATCCGACAAGCACCAGACGTGGTCGTGACGGTCCGTTACAACAACGTCGCCTTCCAGGAAATCCCAGCCACCCCCTGACGCCGTGTCGAACCTGCGTACGCACGGAGGAGGTCTGTGCGTACGCCACGTTAACACGCCAGGGCTGAGCCTGCGGACGTCCCCCCCTTATCGAACTAGTAACGGTTGCCGAGGCTGACGCGCACCTGGCGCCCTTTGTAACTCAAGACGTTCAACAAGTTCCGCACCTGGGTTGCGCTGTCGGCACGGATGTCGAACATGGTGCAGGTCTGATCCACCGTGATGACGCCCAGCACGCCGGCCGCAACCTCCCCGGTGGTGCACACCAGTTTGACCAGGGATGCTGCGGTGAGGCGGTCACGGCGCCCCAGGTTGATCTTGAGCCGCACCATCTCCGCCTCGTGCGACGTCTCGCCGCCCCGCCGCAGCGTCTGCTTGGGGTGCGCCTGCTTGGGATGAGTCTGCTTGGGGTGCATCTGCTTGGGATGAGTCTGCTTCGGCTGAACGGGTCTGGCCTCGACCACCTGCGTGACCGGGGCGCCTGCCTCCAGCACGGCCCGGGCCGCGGGATCCCTGGCCAGCAGCAAGGGAATCAGATCCTCCGCCGGGAGAAACTGCAACAGGTCCGAAGCAAGAGATTTCCATGCCGCTCCGGCCGGTTGGCTCCCGAGAGTTTCCAGGTATCGCGTGCGCAGATTCTGGCGCACCGTGACGGGTTGCGGCACCGTCCGGACTTCGACCCGCACGCCGGCGTCTCGCAGCATCTGCTTGAACCGGCGGTTGTCGCGAGAAGTCACAAAGGTGGCGGCCTGTCCGAAGTGGCCTGCCCGTCCGGTGCGCCCGACCCGGTGCACGTAGGTCTCTATCGCTCGGGGCACGGCCATGTTGAATACGTGTGTGATGCCTTCGACATCAATCCCGCGTGCGGCCACGTCGGTCGCGACCAGGAGCGCAATGTCGCCCTGACGGAACTGTTGCAAGGTGCGAGTGCGCACAACCTGTGGCAGGTCGCCGTTGAGCAGTCCGACGGAGAACCCGTCCGTGCCCAGGCGCTCGACCAATTGCTCGGTCTCTGCCTTGGTGTGACAGAAGACCAGAGCTCGGCGCGGCGCCTCTGCATGCAGCAGGTTGAGCAGCGCTGACATCTTCTGGTCGGCAGCGGTCTCGTAGCAGACGTGCTGGATCTCGGTCGGAATGGAGAGCGCTTCGTCGATGGTCAATACCCTGGGATCTCGCATCGAACGGCGAGCCAGGTCTTGGACGGTTTCGGGCAGGGTGGCAGAAAACAGCATGGTCTGGCGCTCGGCGGGCAACTGCGATACGATACGCTGCAGTTCCTCGGCAAACCCCATGTTGAGCATTTCATCGGCCTCGTCGAGGACCACCGTGCGGCACTGATCCAGCTTTAACGTGCGGCGGTCCAGATGCTCGCACAAGCGCCCCGGGGTGCCGCAGACGACCTGGGCGCCATACTTGATGCTGCGGAGTTGATCGGGAAAGGAGCCGCCACCGTACACCGCGGCCACCCGCACGTCGACAAAGGCGCCGACGCGCTTCATGGTGGCTGCCACCTGCATGCACAGTTCGCGGGTCGGCAAAATGACCAGCACGCTGACACCGTCCGTACGAGGCCCCATCTTGTGCAACAAGGGCAGGGTAAAAGCCAGCGTCTTGCCGCTGCCGGTGCGGGACTGGACCATCACGTCGTGGCCCTCAAGGGTCGGTTGGAACGTCTGCTGCTGAACGTCTGTCGGTGTATCGAAATGCAGGTCGAGGAGGGCCGCTTGCAGCTCCGGTCGCAACGACCACTGGGAAAAGGATGTCTTCATGCCCGCCCCTTCGGCGCCTGCAAGGCATGTCCCCGGCTGATTGCGAGGCATCTTGGCAAAGAGGCTGAGGAAGTTTTTCTTTCCAGGAAACTGCCGCCCAACCATGAATCGTCCCCGCGTGTTCGAACCGGACGCGCTACAACGGTGGGCAGGGCGTGGGTTTCATCTCGCCACCCCGGCCGACGAGTCCTACCCACCCAATCTCCGCACCATCGACAATCGGCCGCCCTTCGTCTTCATCCAGGGTGCGCTCACGCCCGCCGATCAGCGCGCGGTGGCCATCGTCGGAACCCGCCGGCCGTCCCCTCAAGGCCTGGCTCGGACCCGCCGTCTGGCCCATGAGCTCGCGCAGCACGGCATCACCGTCGTGAGCGGCCTCGCCGCCGGCATCGATACCGCCGCCCATCAAGCCGCCCTGGCGGCCGGGGGGCGCACCATCGGGGTCCTGGGAACGGGACTGGCCCGCTGCTACCCGGCCGAAAACCGAGCCCTGCAGGCCCTGATTCCCGACCACGGGGCCCTCATCTCACAGTTTTCGCCGGAGACCCCGCCCAGCCCGCAGACTTTCCCC
>DASYBA010000333.1:0-6417 GCA_036501005.1 Candidatus Xenobia bacterium
CTAGAACTTTCGAATAACGGGTGTAGATCCCCATACCAGGGCCGATGGCCGCTTGCGCCAAGTCTACCGGTGCGATGTTGGCGCGTTGAAGGTGGGTCAGTGCCAAGGGTAACTCATTCTTCAGGGCGCCAATCAGCTCTCTCCGTGTGGCAGTCGGTAGATTGTCAGGCCGTTTTCGACATACGATCACGATGCTGGATGCTAGCGCATTGGAGTTGAGACCTCGACTTCTAGCTTCGCGCTCAGTGCGCACCGGCCAAGTCCCGGTGGTTGCGAAGCCGGCGTGGATAACCGCATCGAGAAAGGTCTCCCATCCTGTACTTGAGGTGCCTTCTACCAAGTCGCTCTCAGCCTGCTTGAAAGCGTAATAAATCGTAACTGGAAATGCTGGATGGACCTGCTCGGCCAAACGGCCCATAGCTTGAGTCATACCTCCAAGAAAGAAGGTTTCAGCTCCTTCCTTGCCGCCGTGCCTGTCCGGCGTGGCAACCAGTTCCTCGGTCTTTGGGACCGTGACTGTTGAGAAAAGTTCTGGAAACGTCGCCTTCAACGCTCGCCGCAGCCAGATATAGAAAAAATCCGACAAATCAGCGTAACCGACGTTGTCGTAGTACGGCGGATCCGTGGAGACAACCTTGTCAAGTGAGATCACCTGGGTCTGGGCGTCATGGGCTACGGCGGTACCACCAATAACCGAAGAGAACTGGGCGAGTGTCCGGCATATACCGTCAAGCGAAACGGCTATGTCGCCCGCAGCTCGTGCAAATACGTTGACTTCGGCGTAGTCCCACACCATAGGCAGCGCCTGCTTTGTGAAAACATGGGCCGCCTGGTCTCGACTTGTACTCCACGAAACGAGCGAGGCATTGTAATCGGCTACCTTATCGATTGCCAGACCAATGTATGTCACTACGCTGTCTGCATATGCCTTGACGCCACTTCCTCCTAAGCTGGCGGGCCGACCATCATTCGTCAAGCCTGCGCGGATCGAGTCTTGCATGACTTGCTGGTAGGTTTCTTGGACCAGATCAGAGAGCGTGGACAGTGCCAGGAGCTGACGCGAGGTGAATAGGTCACTCCATCTTGTCATACCATAGTTACCAATGCGAAAGCCGAGTGCCTTCTGGAAAAATTCGATATCTGGTTTCGACTCTGGCCTGGCTCGTCGGGCAATATTGTCCATCTCCTCGGTTGGAGGGAGATAGATGCGTCCGTTGTCAGCATCACCGACAAGGGCCATCAACCGGAGCCCCATTCTTCCTCCCCTTGCTTCAGTTCTTATGTAGTCACCACTTATGGGGGTTCCGGACATCAGGCATGCAAAGTTGCCGCGACTAAGCTTGGTCCCACGCTTGGCCTTCTCCTCATCTGCCGGCTTGCCTACCCTTACGGAAAAACTGTACGAATTGGTTTCGATAATTGCCTCGACATATGCCTCGCCGCCCGTCTTAGAGGAGAGGATAAAGGTGGAGGCAAGAGGCACGTCCACATCGGCGAACGCAGGATTCGGGCTTCTCACTGTCCGCGCCCAAATCCAGGCAATCACCGTAAGCTTGTTGCCGACGACTGGCTTCAGATCTGGCCGCTCGTTCGCCATCTCCGCCGTCACTTCAATCTTCGGATACAGGTTGCCGATACGCCTTTCAGCTTCGTCACGCATCCGCCGACCGTAGTAGCGAACATCTTCCGCCAACCCCTGCGCACCGTGCCATTTCCGCTCAAACAGTTGCTTGTCCTGGCGTGCGTCTGGGTTCACTGGGGGCCTTCCGGCAAACTTGGGGGGAATCTCGATCATCGCCTTGTTGATCAGGACCGCCACGGGGTTCAAATCACTAGCGTAGCTTTCCAACCCCAGCCGCTGCGCTTCCAATGGCAGGCTACCCCCGCCCGCAAACGGGTCGTGGAAAGCGGGTAGTTTGTGCCGGTCAAAGAGTTCCTGTGCCCGAGGGTGGTCAGCGTTCTCAGCACAGGTGTAGCGCCAGCTCTGCCAGATTTCGTCGCGGGCCGCCTGCAGGACGGTTTCGTTGTTGGTGTTCTCCCACAACACGAGGTCCTCAATGATGCGAAACAATCGTTCGCGCTCTTTCTCCTGAGCCTTCTCCGTCTGGAAGATATCTGGGTGTGCTGACGGGTCGTCCACCATCTGCGCGAAGATGACAGCCCGGGCCGCAGCCAACGGTCGGCGGGCCCACCACAGGTGCAAGGTGCTTGGGTGGCCGTGTCGGATGGATTTCTCCCGGGCGCTGGCCTTGTTGATCGCATCCAGCGGCAATGCCACCTCGATGAGTTTCTTCTTCTGGATCACCGCTCGGTCCCCTCACTTGCTGCAGCCTGCGTATCGAACGCAGTGGCTTCTGTCAATACATAGAACTGATGCAAGCCCCGCAGGCCTAGAAGCGTGCGCTGGATGCAAACTGTCCTCGGGGTCATCGGGGCGTCTCCGCCCTCGCCAAGAGTTCCGGGTAATCGTAGTTCACGCTCGTCACCCCGAAGTCTGGTTCACGCTGGAAGGGTCGTCGCAGATAGTGTGCCCGGTGGCTCTGGTCGCCGTTGAACTCCACGATGGCCAGGATGAAGTCCTCTGGCTTGTTGAGGGAGTAGAGAATCTCGTTGAGGGTGACAGTGATGGTTGATGCGTCGGCGTCCCGCCCCTTGACCTCGATGAAGCGCAGCTTGCCGGTGCCCGGCACGCGGCTTTCGATATCGTACCCCAGCCTATCGAACTCCCGGTCGACAGGATCGAACCCCAGACTGCGCTCGATGTCCATGATGATGGCCCGGGCTCGAGCGGCGATGGCCTGCAAATCCGCGTTCACGGAGACGGAAGCGGCCGGCGCCGCCCCGCCCCGCATGGCTGTCAAGAGGCCGAGCGGCACCACCAGCACGCCTCCCAGCACGGTCGGCGGCAGCGGGGAAATCTGGGCCTCCAGCCGCAAGTCTTGCAGGCGCTTCTGGAGCCTGGCCTGCAGCGTATCCGCTCGCTTGCGGGCCTCGCCGGAGTTCAGCTTGGCGTTGGGCTTGCCGGCCTGCTCCTGATGCTTGAGCTCCTCGGCCCGGTGGTCCCAGTAGGTAATCTCCTTGGTCAGCCGGTCCTTCACGGCCGCCTCGGTCTTGGCGATGAGGGAGAGCTTTGCATCCCGCACCTCTTTGAGGTGCTCCGGCACGACATGGGCTACCGCGTGGCCCTGCGCCTGCTGCTCGAGCTCGCGGGTAATCCAGGTACATTCGGGACGCGCCAGGATGGCGTCGACGCCGGGGTCGTTGGGGGTCAGTGGCCGATAGTCCAGATACGGGGCGTAGTGCACGTGATTGGTGGTACCGGCGGCGTCGATTTCGACGTAGAGCATCTGCTTGGAGACGACGCGGCGCTCGCCCGAGCGGGAGAGGCTCGCGTCCTGAATGGCGTGTTCGAGGTAGAAGAGCACCCGGGGTGCGATACCGGGGTCTCGCTCGTCCACCAGGATGGCGCCGCGTTTGAGCAAGTCCCGATGGCGTTCGAGGGTGAGGTCGATGACGGCGTCCAGCAACGGATGTCCGGGGCAGAGGAAGGCCGCCAGAGGCTGCCCGGCCGGGTTCACCAGAGCCTTCTCGAAGGCGATGCGCTCGTAGCGGGCCTGTACCGACTCGCGGATGCCTATCTGCCGGTCACGGTTGCGAACCGGCGCGGGCACGTGCGTGACCTCGTAGCGGCGAGGCTCTCGCAGCCGGAGTGTTCCACCCAGCCGGCCAAAAGCCTCGCGGAAGAACGATTCGATATAATGGGGCTGGAGGCGGCGGGCCTCGGCTCGCTCCATGTCCTCGCGGATGCGCTGGACTCGGCTGGAGTCCATGGTGTCGTGGGCCAGGGCATGGTCTTCGATGAGGGCCGTCAGGTGCTGGCGGTCCAGGGCGTGCTCTACCACGGTCGTGAGCCGGGACCGCACCTCGGGCTGGTCCCCGTAGCGAATCGCCTGGATGAGCAGCTCTCGCAGCGGGCGCCCCTCGAACACCAGCTTGCCCAGTACGTCGAACACCTGGCCACCCAGGGTCTTGCGGGACTGCTCGAGCTTGTCCAGGAGTTTCTGGTAGACGTCGCCCTCGCGGGTCTCGTGCGCCACCAGGTTCCACAGGTGGCAGACCTCGGTCTGGTTGATGCGGTGGATGCGACCAAAGCGCTGTTCGATACGGTTGGGGTTCCAGGGCAGGTCGTAGTTCACCATCAAGTGGGCGCGCTGCAGGTTGATGCCCTCGCCGGCGGCGTCCGTGGCCAGGAGCACGTTCACCTGAGAGTTGTGCTTGAAGGCTTCCTGCGCGTTCAAGCGTTCCTCGCGGCCCAGGCTGCCGTGAATCAAGACGACCGCTTCCTTGCGCCCCAGGAAAGTAGTGATGTTTCTTTCGAGATAGTTGAGGGTGTCGCGATGCTCGGTAAAGATGACGAGCTTCTGATGCGGGGACGGGTTAGGCCGGGCAATCTCGCCGGGTGCGGGAGGCTCGGTCGGGGAGGCCGCGGTCGTGAAGATTTCCCCGAGCAGGCTCGCCAGCTCACGCCACTTCGTATCGGTGCCGCTCCGGCACACGTTGAGGGCCAGCGCCTCCAGGCCCTGTAGGGTGTCGATTTCCATGCGGAGTTCGGCGATGGAACGGGCCGCCGTCGCCTGGTCGAGCACCGTTTCCTCGGTGACCTCGACCTCGTTGTCGGGGGCGTCCTCGAGGTCCTCGACGTCTTCGGCGTCGAGGGCCGGGACCGCCGCGGTCAGGACGGGGGCCGTCTGGCCGCCCCGTTGGAGCAGCTCCAGTTCGCGCAGGCGGCCCGCCAGTCGTTCTCGGCGCCGGCGCAGGGATTGGTAGATGGCCTCGGGCGAGGATGCCAGGCGCCGCTGCAGGATGGTGAGCGCGAAGCCCACCGTGCCGGAGCGTTTGTCGTTCTCCAGCGCCTCGGCCCGGTTGAACTCTTCTCGGACGTACTCGGTGACCGCCTTGTAGAGATGCTTCTCGGGTTCAGACAGGTCGTAGGGGACGGTGTAGGCGATGCGTTCGGGGAAGAGCGGCGTCCCATCGAACTTGAGGAGGCTCTCCTTCACCATGCGGCGCATCAGATCGGAGACGTCGGCCACATGGACGCCATCCCGAAAGCGGCCCTCGAAGCGGTCGCCGTCCAGGAGCGCCATGAAGAGCTGGAAGTCTTCTTCCTTGCCGTTGTGCGGGGTGGCGGTCATGAGGAGAAAGTGTCGGGTGAGGGTGGACAGGAGTTGTCCGAGCCGGTAGCGCTTGGTATACTTCAGCTCCCCGCCAAAGACGGTGGCTGACATCTTGTGCGCCTCGTCGCAGACCACCAGGTCCCAACGGCCGTCCGGAACCATGAGCTTCTGCTGGACGTCCTCGTCGCGGGAGAGCTTGTCCAGGCGGGCGATGACCAGGTCGTTTTCCAGGAACCAGTTGCCGGTGCGGGCTGCCTCGAGCTTGTCGTTGGTGAGGATGTCGAACGGCAGGTGGAAGCGGCGGTAGAGTTCGTCCTGCCACTGTTCGGCGAGGCTGCCCGGGCAGACGATGAGGCAGCGTTGGAGGTCTCCTCGGGCGATGAGTTCCTTGATGAGGAGCCCGGCCATGATGGTTTTGCCAGCCCCGGGGTCGTCGGCCAGCAAGAAGCGGAGCGGCTGGCGGGGCAGCATGGATTCGTACACGGCGGTGATCTGGTGGGGAAGGGGCTCGACGTCGGAGGTGTGGACGGCCAGCACCGGGTCGAAGAGGTACGCCAGGCGGATGCGCTGGGCCTCGGAGGCCAGGCGGAGCAGGGCGCCGTCGCCATCGAAGCTCCAGGGGCGGCCCTGCTCGACCAGGTCGAGTCGCGCCTCGTCGTGGCGGTAGAGGAGTTCGTTGGCGGGTCTGCCTTCGGGGGTCTTGTACGTCAACTCCAAGGCCTCGGAGCCGAACCACTGGACGCTGACGACGGTAACGACGGCGTCAGGGAGAATGCCACGGACAACGGCCCCGGGTTGGAGTTTTTCAAGTTGCATGGGGGGCGTGATTTCGACCTGGAAGGCGTTGGGCCCCTCTGGTGGCACCAGGACAGAATGTGGCGTACCTCTGCTGGTCTCACGGTGGGAGGGTGCAGAGACCAGGCCTGGCATTAGGTCATCGGCGGGCGGGTGCCCGCGGAGTGGCATCGGCGGGAGTCAGATCCAACCAGCCAGTGTCAACCACGACGACAAATACCAGGCCGGATCCTTGCTGGGCGAGGCAGAGCAACAAGAACGGGGGACGGGGGACGGCCCTGTGGAAAATGGTGGACAGCCTGGAAAACGGCGGGGCCCCTACCCCACCGTTTCCCACCCTGTCCACATTTTCCCCAGGGCGACGGCGGCGGTGCGGCTACGCCGGGGGGGAACGGCAGAAACAGCGAGGGACGGCGTTTACACAGGCGGCGTTGCTCGGGAACCG
>DASYBA010000334.1:0-9727 GCA_036501005.1 Candidatus Xenobia bacterium
CTGCGACTTCACGATTGAGCCCGATGGAAGGCGTGCCGATAAGCACGGGCTGGCCACGCTTGTGGGCCGCCTCGGCCTGATCCGCCAGCCAGTCGATCTTCTCGGCCTTGGTATCGAACACCACGTCCGGTTTGTCCTGCCGCTGCGACGGCTGGTTGGGACGCACTCGAATGACGCTCATGCCGCACAGGTGCTGGAACTCTTTCTCCTGCGTCTTGGCCGTGCCACTCATGCCGCCGATATGTTCGAACTGCCCGAGCAGGCCGCGCAGCGTGATCTGCGCGATGACCGACTGGTCGGATCGGACGGCCAGGCCCTCCTTGGCCTCCAACGCCTGGTGCACGCCATCGTTGTAGCGCTGGTCGGGCATGATGCGCCCGGTGTACTCGTTGACGCACTGGATGGAGCCTTCCGGATCTCGCCAACGCGGATCCTCTGCTTCCTTTTCCAGGCTCTCTTTCCGGTCGGCCGGCAGATCCTGGTACATGCGTTCCAAGTGCTCACAGCGCAACTGGTCGGTCACCGCATCGATGACCTCACCCGGGATCTCGATATCGTCACCCGCCGGCTTCGATGATTCCCACCACTCGTTCAATACCGAACCCCACGGCGTGTTCTTCAAGGACGACGCCCCGCCGGCCGCCGCAAGATGCACGAACTGGGTGGAAACCTCTACAGCCTCGCGAGATGTCGCCTCGCGCAGCTCCTCGCGCTTTACGTCGTTCAGCGAATCGTTCATCAGCGATCGGTTGCGGAAGCCAATCCACTCCGGCCGCTCCTGCACCACGTAGTCCTTGTTCAACTTGAAGAGTGTCTGCGCTCGCAAGCATGCCGTCAGCGGCGCAATCATGGAGGCGTAGCTGAAATCCCCGGCCTCTACGATGTCGGGCAGCACGTGCGGGCCGTGCCCGGGGCGGGGCTTGGGGCCATCCGGATAAAGCACGCCCACCACCTTGGGATCTTGCCGAAGGGCGGCCTGCAGGGGGCCTTCTTCGAATGCAACGCCCTGCTGTTTCAGATAGTCCGTAAAGCGGTCGGCCTCCATGCGGCTGCCAAACGCGACGTTCACGGGCTGCTCCCCGGTCTGCCGCTTTTGCACCTCCCCCAGCAGCAAGTCATTGTCGGCGCCCCCGAACAGATCCACCCCCAGCCGGTCCCCGGCCCGAGCCAGTCCGGCATCGGTCAATCGACGAAACTCCGGGTCCACGGTCTTCTCGAAATCCCGGCCCTCTTCCAGCTTGACCTCCGGCCCCAGCCTTGCCTGAAGGCCAGACAGCGTCTCAGGGGGCAGGAGCACGTCGTGGTGGTCGTCGATCTTGAACTGCCGATGCTCGTCCAGGCCCTCCAGCACGCCGTAGAGCCGTTCTACCCGCTGGTAGCCGGCGTCCTCGACGTCGATGGTGAAGTCCTTCTCCTCCACCTTGAAGTCCCGCTCCGGGACCAGGGCCTTGGCGATGTGGGCAAAGGTCTTGAACTGTTCCGCCTGGCTTGGACTCTCACCGGCGATGATGAGCGGCTTGCGGCTCTCGTCGATGAGCACCTCGTCCACTTCGTCGACCAGCGCCGCGTAGGGCTTGCGTTGAACGATGGTGGCAGCCTTATGGGTGTGGTTGTCTCGCAGGTAGTCAAAGCCCTCGGAATTGACGGTCAGGTAGGTGACGTCGGAATTGTAGGCCTGGCGCTTCTCTTCCGTCGTCATGCTGTCCCGCACGGCGCCCACCGTCAGCCCGAGCGCCCGATAGATAGGGCCCATGTTGCCAGCATCTCGCTGCACCAGGGTCTCGTTGACCGTGATGACGTGCGCTCCCTTGCCGGCCAGAGCGTACATATAGGCGGGCATGGTGACGGCCAGCGTCTTGCCTTCGCCCGTCGCCAGTTCGGCAATGTTGCCCTTGGCCATGACGAGACCGGCCAGCACCTGGACGTCCCTCGGCCGCATTCCGGTGGCCCGTCGAGCCGCCTCCCGAGCGGTCGCGAACGCCTCCGGCAGAATCTCCTTGAAAGCCTGGGTCTCGAACTTCTTGACCTCGTCGTCGTTGAGCCCGTCGGGGGGCTTGAGGCGGGCCTTGAGCTTGTCGGTCTGGGCGCGCAGCTCGGCGTCCGACAGCTTCTGCATGGCGGGCTCGAACTCGTTGATGCGCCGCATGGTGGGGGCCAGCGTGACTTCCGGATCGTCTTTCTCGACCGTGCCCAGGGCCGCATTGGCGACCTTGAGGAACACGCTGGGGTGATAGGCCTCCGCGGCCTGGCCCGGGGACGAGCCCCGATAGCCGTCCAGCGGCGCTGCCGCACCTGACGTCTGCCTCTTGACCTTTAACGCGGCCGCCGCCTTCTGCCCAATCTGCAACATACCCCTACTGTACCAGACCCCGGGCCGGCTGGCTGTAAGGGGCTGGTAAACCATGTTAAATCTTGCTTGCCGACGGGGAAGTCGAAGCGACGACCAGAACCGTCCCGCGATGGAACTTGAGGTCCGCGTCCATCGCGTCGCCAGCGACGCCCCGGCCTGGTCCACACAGCGCTCCGACGACGACGTCTCAGCGCTCCTGGAAGGCATGCAAGCCATCTTCGCCCCGGCCGGACTGACGTTGTCGTTCAGCCTCGCCTTCGCTCGTCTGTCCGAGGCCGACCTGAAGGCCGTATTGTCGCAGTCCGACGCCGACCCCCAGAGGCTGGTCGCCGAGTCCCTCTGGGACGAGACCGCAGTCAACGTCTACCTGGTGGCCTCTCTCGGTGGCAAGAACTGCATGGTCCACCGGGGCGTCGGGGCCGTCTTCGTGCCCGACAAGACGACCAACAGCGCGGCGCGGGCGGTCTCCTACGGCATCGGCAATGCGCTGGGGCTGCCGCCCTCCAAAGCGCCCGACGGGCTGCTGCGACCCGGCGGCCAGGGTATTCGTTTGAGCCCCGACGAGCAGCGCCAACTCCTCGAGCGGGTCACCGCGTGGCTCAAGCGCAGCCAGCCCATCCCCAAAATGGCGCCGCCGTTTTGTTGCGAAGGCCCGTTCCTGGCCCGCTTCATCCACACGGCCGGTCCGCAGGGCAAAGGGCTGTTTGCCTCGCTCATGGCGCTGGGCCGCAGTCCGCTGATGCTGGACGAGAGCGGCCGGGACCCGTGGATCGAGCACGAGGAAGGCACCATCCGGGTTCACGATCGGCAAAAATACGACATCATGCTCGATATCGGCGACCGGCTGAGCGAGCCCTCGCTTCAACTGACCCGCAACGCCTTCGGGCTGGGAACGACCGCCGAACGGCTCGCACAACCCGCCATGCGAGTCTTTGCGCTCTTCGGCAGCGAGTTCATGGACCTGGCGGTGGCCACCGGTCTCGCCCGAGAGCACGCCAGCCTGGTCCTGCTCGGCCTCCACCACGTGCGGTGCCGCAAGGGCATGCCGGCAGCCTGTCTGATTCAACAGTACGCCGTCATGGATCGGCCAGATCGTATCGAACGGTGCTGCCACGAGTGCAGCGGCGTGGCGGCCGGCAGTCTGGCACTGCAGGCCCAGATCGGCCTCGTCACCACAGCCCTGGATCGGATGCGCACTGAGCTGACGGGGCCCATCCTCAACCTCATCCTCTGACGGTTCCGATGCGTTAACAAATGTCGATTTGGCTTGAAATCAAGCCGTTGACAGAGTTTGTTGATGGCCCGGCTGACGAGGCAGTTACAAATCGATAATGCTTCCCTGGAACGCTGTTTACATCTGCTTGGTAGGATGACCCTCAGAAATAGTTCACGGCGTCTTCGAAGACGTCCCGTGCATGTGGAGGAGAGAGTCACATGTCCCAGGGGACCATCGGCAACAACACGCGCATTCCCTCCGCCCTGAAACGGGGCCGCAACACCTCCGACGATCGTCCGGCCGGCGAGTACAACGATCATCGGCGAGCGGTGGGCGTTGGCGTCGTGCTGGTAGGGGGTGTGGCTGTTCTTGGCGCCATGGCGGGACAGCAGGTCCAACAAGCCCAGCCCCAGACGGTGACCGTCGTGCCGAGCGCTCCCACGAACGAGGCCACGCCGGGGGTGGTCTTCTCCCCGTCTACCCCCCAGTATCAGGATCACAGCTTTTCCAACCCGGCCGCATCGAAGTCCGGGCAGCCCACCAAAGGGTCCACGGCCAACACCACGGGCAAGAAGACGTCGGTCAAGGTCAAGCTGACCGCCGCGCAGACCAACCCCAAGACGGTGCAAAACAGCATCAGCCAGATGCAGAAGAACGGCCAGATCTACCAGGCGACGGGTAAATTCGATACGAAGAACCCCGGCAAGCCCATGACCAATAGCACCGACGTCTACAACCACCTCAAGGGCAACCAGCCCATCTATTATCATTCCCACAACGGCAAGTGGATGGAATTCCGCAACTCGTGGGACCTGGAATTCTACGAAGGATACTACCTCGGCTCGGCTGGCTGGGGTGCCCCGGTCGTCCCGGTCTACTACTATCCGGTGTGGAGCGACCCCGGTTACTACGACGGCACCTGCGGCCTGGATGCGCCCGGCACCTACGGCTCGGACGTCGGTCCCGACGGTTCGGCGCCGGTCCAGGGCACCTGCACCAACAACACCTGCGCCGCCGGCTGGCAGGATTGCGCGCCGCCCACCAACACGCCCGACACCAGTTGCGCCAACTCGTCGACGTGCGCGCCGCTGCCGGAGAGCAACAACTACGATCCGAACGGCGTGGCTTGCAACTATACGCCACCCACCGATACGTGCGTCGGCTGCAGCGACAACACCTACACTGGAACGACTTGCACCACCCAGCAGACTTGCACGGAGCAGACCTGCACACAGCAGTCTTGCACGCAGCAGACCTGCACACAGCAGACGTGCACGCAACAGACCTGCACCTGGCAAAACTGCACGAACACCTGCAGCAACAGCAACTACTGCAGCGGCAGCACCTACTGTAGCGGCAGCTATTGCAGCGGCGGTGGCAGCTATTGCAGCGGCGGGTGCGGCGGGTTCGCCGGGTGCGCCGTACGCGGCCAGCACGGCACGACAACCAATACGACATCGCAGCAGACGATGGCGACCAGGCTGCAGCAGCTCTTGACCCAGTCGCCTCTCACCATGCCCCTGGTGCCCTAGGCTATCTCTTCCACGTTCTGGCCCGGCGGGTTCGGGCCGGAGCCAGGGTGGCAAACACACCCCATTCGATCCACGACTTGATCAATTCCGGCGTCCCGCGCCACTGCATGGGGGCCACCTTCGAAGGAGGGTGGCCCTCTATCAGTTTCTGGAGCAAGTCGAAGGCCATTTGGGTGATGGGATGTCGATAGATGCGAAACTGCCGCTTCACCACCAGGAGCCAGTTGGGCTGGGGCTGCGCCCATTCCGCCCGCTGCGGGGCGCCCGGATGCCCCTTCGACTCCATGAAATCGTGCACCCGGCAGTTGAGGGCCAGCAATCGGACGCCGGGAACGGCCACCAGCACCCGCTTCAACCAGTCGTCTCCGTCCGGCAGATCGGTCAGCGCGAGACTGGGGGTCGCGGGCTCCTGCGCCAGGTCGGACACCAGGATTTCCAGGGCGATGAGCTCCTCGAGAAACTCCTGGAACGGAAACTCCGGGGTTTCGCGCAAGAAATCGGGCAGCTCCCGCTTCACGCTGATCAAGCTGGCCGATTGCGGCGGACAGACATGCAGATATGTATCGACCATGACCTTGAAGGCTTCACATCCCATGAACCGATGCGTGGCCGGAAGCTCGGATTCCATGGCAGAACTCGTCTTGCGCCAGTGCTGGTCGCGGTGAATGTCGAGACGGGCCTTGGCCGGCAGGTGCGTATTGGGGACGATATAGCGGGCCACTTCCTCAGTCGTGGCCTCGAACTCACGGCGAATGTACCCGTGAACCCAGCGGTAGATGTCCTGCAGGCTATCCGACATGGAGCACCCCCCCGATCTGGTACTGGCGCGCCTTGTCCAATTCTCGACAGAGCGTATCGAGGTCGGGCAGACGGCCATCCCACTCGAGAAGCGTACTCCGACCGCCGGTGTGTACCTCGGCGATGCGGTAGAGCTCCCAGACTTCGTCCTTGACGGCTCGGTCGTGGGTATCGAGCAGGTAGGTCTTGCAGTCCATGTGGCCGGCCACGTGGATGTACCCGATACGCTCGGGCGGAATCGCCAGGATGAGCTCCTCCGCGCTGAACCCGTGGTTATACGCGCCGATGTAGGCGTTGTTGACGTCCAGCAGAAGGCCGCAGTCGCCTTCGACACACATGCGAGCCAGAAACTCGGGCTCCGGGATGTTGGACGCCTGGTAGGCCATGTAGCCGGAGGAGTTCTCGATGAAGAGAGGGCGCTCCAGGAAGTCCTGGACGATCTTGACGCGGGCGACGATGTTCTGGAGCGACTCCTCGTTATAGGGCACCGGCAGGACGGAGTGCAGATTCTCTCCCCCGATGCCGATCCAGCAGAGATGATCCGATACGAAGGGGGCACGGGTTTCCTGGGCCAGCTTCTTGAGGATCTTCAGGTAGTCCATGTCCAGGGGCTCGGTGCTGCCGATGGCGATGGTGATGGCGTGCAGGCTGATGGGGTACCGCTCCGCGATCTTGTCGAGCATGTATCGGGTCCTGCCCTGGGTGTACAGGTAGTTCTCCGGAAACACCTCCAGAAAGCCCACCGGGGGGGCCTTCTCGAGGACTGCTTCGTGATGCTGAAAGCGCAAGCCCAGGCCGCGCCCCATATGGGGCAATCCCCACTTGTTCGTGCTCATGCCGGCTTGTTTCCACGCTCCCGCGGCCACCGCCTTTGTGGTATGATAGGACGGTGACCAGACTAAGCACTGAAGTTCCGCCCCTGGCCAGCGAGACGCCGTTTCCGGGGGCCCGGCTGGCCGACCTCCTGCCGCTCACGCCGATGGGCCACATGCCCAACCATCGGCTCCTCGACAAAGGACTGGACGGCCGCCTTTACACCGACCTGTCGGTCCTGGATATCGATCGGACGGCCATCGCCAGCTCTGATTTCTACGTGCGGACGGCGGCCTCGACCTTGCTCCCCGACACGCCCCCGGCCCACTGGAAGGTGCGCATTGGCGAGCACGTGCTGACCGCCGAGTGGTTCCTCCAGCGGCGCATGACCATGGGCGAGATCTTCATGGAGTGCTCGGGCAACTCCGACGACGGCGGCCATCGGTTGATGAGTGCGGCCACGTTCGAAGGCGTGCCGCTCCAGCAAGTGTTGGACGAACTGAAGGTGCCCGCCACCTCTTCGATGCTGATGGTGAGCGGGTTCGACGAGTATCCGGACCCATCGAACTGGAGTCCGCCTTCGATCCCGGGCGCCGACTGGATCTTTCCCGTGCCTCGCTGGTTCGATTGGACGCCGTGTCTGGTCACCCACATGAACGGCGAGCCCCTCACCCGGGATCACGGCGCCCCTCTCCGCATGGTGGTGCCCAACTGGTACGGCTGCTGCAGCATCAAGTGGGTCGACGACGTCCGCTACGTGCCGGACGATGCCCGCAGCACTTCGCACATGCGGTGGTTTGCCGGCCGCACCCACCAGAAGGGCATTCCCGAGCTGGCCCGCGACTATCAAGATCCGGTCATCCGCCCGGCCGCCCTGCCCATTCGAGTCGAACGGTGGCAAAAAGATGACGAGTCGCTCTATCGGATTGTGGGCATTGCATGGGGCACCCCCCGCCCTGCGAATGGCTGGAAGATCCGCATCGGCGGGCGCGGCGACTACGTGCCGGTCGACATCTGCCAGATGCTCGGCCACGACCGCACGTGGTCCATGTGGTACCACCGCTTCGCACCCGAGAAGGCGGGTCGGTTCTCGATACAGCTCCAGACCGACCCGCCCTCCAAGGGCACGAGGTTGACCCGCGCCTACTACCAGCGCTATGTCCAGGTGTAGGGGTGAGGGACCGGGGGGACGGGGGAGGGATCCCTCATCCCCGATCCCTTTTTAGACGGTTTCGACCTTGATGCTCTTGATCTCGTCGTTCTGCTTGATGGTGTCGACGACGTTCTGACCTTCGGTCACCTGGCCGAACACCGTGTGGATGCCATCCAGGTGCGGCGTGGCCGTGTGCGTGACGAAGAACTGGGAACCGCCCGTGCAAGGACCCGACAGCTTGGCGCCGGTGCGGGGATCATGCTTGCACTGGCCGGTGTGGGCCATGGACAGGACGCCTTTGCCGTGCTTGAGCTTGGGGTTGATTTCGCAATCGATGTTGTAGCCTGGGCCGCCCGACCCCGGGGTGCCCTGCCCGGTCTTGGTGTTGGGGTCGCCGCCCTGAATCATGAAATCGGGAATGACCCGGTGCCACTTCTGGCCGTTGTAGAAGCCCTGGCCGGCCAGCTTCTCGAAGTTCGCTACCGTGCCCGGGCACTCGGTGTCGAACAGCTTGATCTTGATGTTGCCACGGTTGGTCTCGATGGTTGCCTGCTTGCCCATGAAAAACGCCTCCTGTTCCTCTGTTGGGAACCGAAGGTTAATCTGCCGTGCCGGTTTTTCCTGTTGCCGCGGGGGGGACGGGCACGAACATATACCAGAGGGCGACGCTGGTGTTGGCCATGGGCTCCGTGCTGAGGGTCAGGGTCGTACCGTCCTTGACCTCGCCTCGCCAAAGAGTCGCCGCCTGCCCGTTGCGGAGCAGCCCGGGCTGGCTGTGGTAGAGGAACAGGGAGTCGACGGTGAGGGTCTTGCCGTCGCTCACGATGTGACGCCCCCCCCAGACGCTGCCTGGGTTGAGCACCAGCAGCGCCCCCTCATGGCACCCTTTGGGCAGATGCTCGAGCGTGAGCTTCAGCTCGATCTGGGCGCCGTAGCTGCCGCGGTTTTGCGTGCTGACCCCGCCCGTCGTCTTGTCTTCGCCGGGGATGGATTCAAAGAGGGAGTAGGCCTGCACGGGGTAGTCGGCGTCGGCGAAGGAGTCGGCGTCGTAGCAGGCGTTGGCCACCCGATCGGGATAATGGAAGCGGCCGCGGGCGTGCTGGAACGACTCGAGGATGCGGGTGAAGCGGGTCGGCTGCGTCTCGGGGTTGATGTAGATCTGCAGCCTGTGGGCTTCTTCGCCCCACCTGATGTTGTGCAGGACGGGAAGTTTCGCCAGCTCGTCCGGCGTAGGCGGCACGGTCTGGTCGGCCTCGGTGATGACCGAGAAGATCTGCCCTGGCGCGGTCGAGGTCAGGACGTCCTGCACCACCGCGCACTGGCCCACCTTCTGGCCGGGCTTGGGGGGCGCCAGCGTGAACATCTCCAGCGGCACCGAGGTATTGGCCTTGACCTCCAGGCGCGGCTCCGGCGGCGTTTTCAGCGCGCCCTCGAACGCCTCGGCGCCCGCCAGCACGCTGTCGTCGTGCACGGCCGCGCCGTGCGACCGATACATGACGACGCCGTCCTGGTCGGCGACCCACACCAGCCACAGCTTGAGGGGGCGGTCGGTGGCGTTGCTCTGGTCCATCAGGACCCGCAGGGGGGCTCCACCCGTCACGCGGGCGGCCGAGTAGACGCCGGTCGCGCCGGACGTCCCATCGTCCCGCTTGCGATCGTCCCGAATCTCCTCGGGCTGGTCACTGATGAAGAGGTTGTTGACGACGCCCGGCTGCACCTCGAGGGGCAAGTTCAAATGCAGACCCGGGTATTGACCGGCATAGGGCGGCTCGTCGGTCGAACGGTTGTCGATATCGACGGGGGGCTGATACACGTAGCCCACGTCGGGAGCAGGAGCCCCGTGGTGGTTGGGCAGGGCCACCGCA
>DASYBA010000335.1:0-4219 GCA_036501005.1 Candidatus Xenobia bacterium
GCCGTGGTCCTACGACAACCTGCACGGCACCAAGACCGCCCAGGGCTATAACCGGGTCGTGCCCAAGACCAGCCTGCACGTCATTGGCATGGGCAAAGTCAAGAACACCATCCTGTACGAAGAAGCCGTCGTGACGTTGCCGACCTACCCCTATGCCATTGCGGCCGGTGGGCGCTTCGTCAGTTGCGGCAGCCTGTTGGTGGCGGGCGTCTCCAAGGCCTGCGGGCTCTCCAATCTGTGTGGCGGTCCATCGCCGTCCACGTCGGGCACGTGGCTGCCGGCCAATGCGGCCAATAACTCCACGGCCACGCCCTATGCGGTGGATCTGGGGTGCCACGGCAAGGTCAACATCACCGGCGATCTGACGTCCGCCGGCAGCGTCCGCATGCCCCCCTGCAGCGTGGTGGCCGCCCTGCAGCAAAACGCCAACCCCGTGCCAATTCCCACCATCAACGCCCAGAATTACGACCCGGCCACCATGGGGGTGCCCTATGCCACGGTCGGCGGCACCTCTGCCAACCCCTACATGTTCACCACCCCCCTCACCGGATGGGCCCGCTCCGGCGGATCGCTCTACGTCTCCGGTCCCGTCTCGCTGCAGGGGGGCGCCCTCTACGTCAACGGCGACCTGACCGTCAGCGGGGGCATCACCGGCACGGGCGCGGTCTTCGTCAGCGGCACCGTGCAGGTCGGGTCCGGCACCAACCTGTCGTCCAATAGCAGCCTGGCCCTGGTCGCCAACGGCGACATCTCCCTGTCTTCCGCCGGCGGCTCGTCGAACGCCCTGGAGGGGTTGGTTTACGCCGGGGGCAGCTTGACCGCCACGAACTTTACCGTGGTGGGCTCCTACGTCGCCAACCAGGGCAACGTCCAACTGACCAATTCCAGTGCCATCTTTGCCCCCTGCAAGGCGTGTTTCAGCTTGAACAGCACCTCCACCACGGGCAGTTGCAGCACGTTCAGCGGGGGGCTGCTGGTCAGCCTGGACGGCCTTCCCCTGCTGAGCCCCAACGGCAGCATCACGAACGTCCAGGTGAACGCCTCGCCCCTGGTGTCGAACCCCAAGACCGACAACGACTTCACCTGGACGCTCTCCTACCAGCAGGGCGGTGTGCCGACAACCCAGACGCTGACCGGTACCCAACTGGTGAGTCAGTTATCCAAGTGGAGCACCCTCCCCCTGCTGGGGTCGGTGGAGGCCAACCTCATCGTCAACGGACCGCTGCCCAGCGGCGTGCTCGGCACGGACTGGACGGCCCAGGCCATCGCCGCGGCCAAAAAGGGCACCACCAGCGGTGCATGCTGTGCCAGCACTAAGCCCAGTGTGTCGCTGTCGTTCAACCAGTTCCTCGACCCCATGCAGCAGGCCCGCATCAAACTGTGGAACGTCATCTCAAGTCCTTCGCCGCTGCCCTGATTCTTCTCGCCGGGGCTGCCACCGCGGCGCCCCATCCGACCCAGCAGGTCACTTTCTATGCCTGGCCGCCGGATACGCGCGTCTACGCCGCGGGAGACAGCAACGGGCCACAACTGGCCGGCTCGGTCGGCCTGCCGCTGTCTCTGCCAGGCGCCTGGCTGGACCAGGGCGGCACCGCTCCCTTCCTGCTGCAGCGCGCGGGGTTCAAACCGCAGTACGTCCTGGTGCCGTCGGCCACGCTGGCCGGCCAGGACCACTGGCCGCTGGCCGGCCGCATCGAGCTGGAACCGGACTACCACTCCCGGGACTACTGGGTCTGGTGGGTTCTGCACCGAGGTCCCTGGGCGGCCGCCGCCCTCGCCGCCATGGCGGCAGGCCTGAGTCTGCGGCGACACCGGGAGCGGCGCGATCGGCGGGTCGCCCAGGCGCTCCTGGCCCGGGTGGAGAAGCTGGAGAGCCTGCACTCCAGCTTGCCGGAGCACGCCGTCGAACCGGACTTCACCGGCGTGACCATGGGCCGTTGGCGATTGCTGGAGCGAGTGGGTTCAGGGGGCATGGCCACGGTCTATCGAGCCCTGCCGGACGCCACCCTGGACGTGGCGGAGCCCCGCGCCATCAAGGTCATTCGGCGGGAATTGTCGGAAGACGGGGAGTTCCAGGAGCGCTTCAAGCGCGAATTCAGCACCTGCGCCAGCCTGCTGCACCCCAACATCGTGCAGGTCGAGGAGTTCGGGGAGGCGCGAGGCTGCCTCTTCTACGTGATGGAGTTCCTGCCGGGCAAGACGCTGCGCGCGGTGGCCCACGGTCACCTGTTGTGGCCGCAGGAGATGTGGGCCTTGATGGAGCCGGTCATGAGCGCGGTGGCCCTGGCGCACAGCAAGGGCATCGTCCACCGGGATCTCAAGCCGGACAATGTGATGGTGCTGGATGGCGGGCTCGTCAAGGTGACCGACTTCGGGCTGGCCCGCAGGCTCAATTCTTCCATCCGGGTGACCCAGACCGGGTCCGTCATGGGCACCCCGCACTACATGGCCCCGGAGCAGTTCATGGGAGATGTCCACGAGCCGGCGGACCAGTACGCGCTCGGCGTCATGGCCTATGAGCTGCTGGCCGGGCGCCTGCCCAAAGAGGCCGAGCACCCCATGTTGTTCATGCAGCAGGATCCCGTGCCACTGGAAGCCTACCGTCCGGACCTGCCGGGCCCGGTCGTGGCCGCGGTGCACCGCATGCTCGCCCGGGCCCCTGAACAGCGCTATCCCTCGGTGGCCGCCGCGGCAAAGGCCCTGCGGGAGATTATTGAGGGACCGGAGCCGCCGCCAGCTTCTCCAGCCAGGTGACGACGGCTTCTTCGAACACCTGCGCGGTCACCCGGGTCTTGACGAAGGCCCGGGTCTCTCCCAGGCGGAGTCGATCCAGATCCTCGGGTCCCACCTCCCGGGCGGTATAGATGAGAACGGGAATGTGCGCCTGCTGGGGTCGATGCCGCAGGACCTCCACGACGTCGAATCCGCTGCCGCCGGGCAAGCCCAGGTCGAGCATGAGAAGATCCGGCTGGAAGCCGTCGGCCGCCTCGATGGCGTCCTCGACGGTGCCCACCGACAGGGCCTCGGTGTTGTGGCGCTCGAAAATGGCCACCAGCACTTCGGCCAGGTCTGCATCGTCTTCCACCACCAGCACTCGGAACCGGCTGGCCCGCTCTCGACCGGCGGCCTCGAGGGCGGCGAACAGCTCGTGGCCCAGGGCGTCAGGGCCCTGGTAGCAGACCACCTGGGCGTTCTGGTGGCGCACCGCCTCGACCCACTCGAGCGGCGGACTGGCGGCCAGGTTGACCAGGATCATGGAGGGGGCCGGCTGCAGGCCGTCCAGGTTGACGCCCACCTCCGCGAAGCGCACTCGAGCGCCGCGTCGACCCACCAGCCGGGCCACCTCCTCGCGGCGGTCGTCGGTCTCGCCCACCACCAGGACGTACGGCCCTCGTTGGGTGCCCAGGGGCACGAGGAAAGAGAACGTGCTGCCCTCGCCCAGGCGGCTCTCCACCCAGATGCGGCCGCCGTGCTGCTCCACGATGGCCTTGGAGATGGCCAGGCCCAGACCGGTGCCCCCCTTCTCTCTTGAATCCGACGCATCGACCTGCTGGAAACGTCCGAAGATCAGGTCCACCTTCTCCGGGGGAATGCCTCGCCCCGTATCCGATACCGAGAAGCGGATGTCGTCATCCTGGCGTTCCACCCGCACCTTGACCTCGCCCTCCGCCTTGGAGAACTTGATGGCGTTGCCGATGAGGTTGGTGAGGACTTGCGTGATCCGGTCCGGGTCGACGATGAACGTTTCGTCACAGGCATCGCAGGCCAGCTTGACCTTTTGCTTGTCGGCCACGCCCTGCAGCCCTTCGACGGCCCCCTGGGCCAGTTGGCGAGCCGACACCGGCTTCTTTTCCAATACCACCTTGCCGGACTGGAGGCGTTCGATATCGAGGATGTCGTTGATGAGGCGCACCAGGCGGTCAGTATTCTTGACCGCCACTTCCAACATGTGCTGCCCCTTGGGCTGCAACGTGCCGAACACCCCGTTGCTCAACAGGCCCAGTGAGCCGCGGATGGAGGTGAGAGGGGTGCGCAGCTCGTGGCTGACCGTCGAGATGAACTCGTCTTTCATCTTGGCCAGTTCTTGTCGAACCGTGATATCGCGGAAGACGACGACGATCCCGTCGATTTGTTCGGACTCGAGGATGAGGGCGGTGGAATACTCCACCGGCATGGGCGTCCCGTCGAAGCGGGTGAACGTATCGGAGCGGTCGGCCTC
>DASYBA010000336.1:0-8015 GCA_036501005.1 Candidatus Xenobia bacterium
CCGGCCGGCCCTCTCGCAGCACTCGTCCGAGGGCTTGCACCTCCACCTGGTCGCCCAGGGGCGTGCCGGTCCCGTGCGCCTCATGATAGGACACGTCGGCCGGGTGCACGCCGGCTCGCAACAGGGCCCGTCGGATCAAGACCGCCTGGGCCGGACCGCTGGGGGCCGTGAGGCCGTTGCTGCGACCGTCCTGATTGACGGCGCTGGCGCGGATCACGGCCAGCACCCGGTCGCCGTCTGCCTCCGCGTCGGCCAGTCGCTTCAGCACCACCATGCCGCAGCCTTCGCTCCGCACGTAGCCGTTGGCGGAGGCGTCGAAGGGCTTGCAGCGCCCGTCCGGCGACAGCGTGCCGAGCTGGGACATGTAGAGGGTATTGTCCGGGGTGAGGATGAGGTTGACGCCCCCTGCCAAGGCCAGCGCGCACTCCTTCGTCCGCAGGCTTTGACAGGCTAGATGCACGGCCACCAGCGAGGACGAACTGGCGGTGTCGACAATGATGCTCGGACCCTGCAGCCCCAACACGTAGGACACCCGACCCGCGGCCACGCTGTAGGCGTTGCCGGTGCCCGACCAGTTGTCACCGCCGGGGCGGGCCAGCGCGGCATAGTCGTTGCCACAGATGCCGACAAAGACGCCGGTCGGACTGCCCGACAAGGTGTCGGGGGCCTGGCCGGCGTGCTCGAGAGCCTCCCAGGAGACCTCCAGCAGCAGGCGCTGCTGGGGATCCATGCTGGTGGCTTCCCGGGGTGCGATGCCGAAGAAGGCGGCATCAAAGCGGTCGACGTCGTGGAGAAAGCCGCCCCAGCGGGACACCGTCTTGCCCGGGGCGCCCGGCGTCGGATCGTAATAGGCATCGACGTCGAACCGCTCCGCCGGGACCTCGGTGATGGCGTCCACGCTGTCGTGGAGGAGACGCCAGTATGCGTCGGGGCCGTCGACGCCCCCCGGCAGCCGGCAGCCGATGCCGATGATGGCGATCGGTTCCTCCGTCTCGGTCACGGAGGTCGTCAACGGTGAGGAGGCCACGGTCTGGCCGGCCAGGTGCTGGCTCAACGCCTCCACCGTGGGAAAGCTCCACAGTGCGGTCGCATCGACGGGCACCCGCAGCCAGGCGCCCACGTCCCGCGCCAGCTCGACGGCCTGCAGGGAGTCCAGGCCACACTCGGCCAGCGGCCGGCCCGGCTCCACCGCCAACTGCTTGCGGTCCATCAGCCACTGGGCCAGCCAGGCCTGGATCTGGGGGGCACTGTGGGAAGGGGGCTTGGCCCGGTGGGACAACTCGCCGACGGCCTCGCCGTAGCGTTTGATCTGGCCCCGAACGGCGTCGGCCTGGCGCAGGATGGCATCAGCCGCGGCGCCGCGGAGCGCACTGTCCAACTGCCGGTCAAAGCGCTCCCGCGCCCACGCCCGGGCGGTCTCGGCGTCGGGGCCGGCCTCTTCCAGCGCGGCCAGCACGACCGAGGTCGTCGCCAACTCCGCGGCTCGCTCTCGAACCCAGTTCCGGGCCGTACTGCGCGCCTCAAGGTCGGCGACCGCCCGCCGCCATCTCTCGGCCAGGGCCGACGGCAGATAATCCAGCAAACTGTCCGATGGGTCGTCCGCCGGGCTGTCGAAGAACCGCACGAAGCGGGCATCCTTGAGCACCGGCTCGTCGTCGAGCCCGAAGCTGCGAGTGCCGAGTTGGTTCCGGAAAGCGTCGGCCGCCTGCCCGAAGAGCTCGGCGCCCACCATGCTGCAGGCGGAGAACACTTCTTCCGGCGGCAGGACGCCTTGGGCCAGTCGCCGGGTGACGGCCTCGATCATGGCTTCCAGCGCCGTGATCCCCGAGGTGATCTCCGTCAGTCGCACCAGCGTCTGAGGGTTGTCCAGGACCCACGGTTCGACGTGGCGCTCGAACAACTGCATGCACCGCTTCATGCCGCCCAGACAGACGGCAGCGACCGTGAGCCGTTGCCCGTGCATGGCCTCCCGGGCCACGCTTAGTCCCTCGCCGACGACGCCCACCACGTTCTCGTCCCCGACGGCGACGTCGTCCAGATGCACGGTGCCGCGCCCCAGCCCCCGCAAGCCCAGAGAGACGAGATCGCTGCCGTGGCGCACCCCCCCGGCCAGGGAGAAGACGCTGCCCTGGACCAGGACGTGGATGACCCCCAGCCCCCCGGAGGGCGACACGATCGGCTTGCTCCCCACCAGCCGCCAGCCCCCGGCCGGGTGCGACGCCGCGGTGCCACTCTCGACCATGGCAAAGCCGCCCAGGAGCTGACCGCTCAAGAGGTCCGGCAGGTGCTCCTGGCGGGCGGCGGGGGAGCCGTGGCGGGCCAGGGGCTGCACCCCCAGGAAGTTGTGCTGGCCGACCAGCAGGGCCAGGCTGGGATCGATGGCCCCGAGCTGCTCCAGCACCGGCAAGACTTCCGCCAGGCTGAGACCCAGCCCGCCCTGCTCGGAGGCGGCGGCCATGCGCAAGAAGCCCATCGCCCCCAGGGCTTGCAGCAGATCGACCGGCACCTGTCCGGGCGACTCGTGGCGCGACGCCAGCAGCTCCTGTTCGTGACGGCGGACCCACGTCAACAGGTCGGCGACACCGGGGGGCGCCCCGGTCGGTGACGCCGGACTGCGAGACAGGCGGCGGCGCCCTAGCCAGGGGACGACCTCCTGCAGGCGTTTGGCCAGGAAGTCGTCCTTGCACACCAGGCGCTGCACTTTGCCGCTGGACGTCTTGGGCAGCGTGCCTTTCTTGATGAAGACGACGGCAAGAACCTCGAGATCGTGCCCTTCCGATACGGCATGTCGAACCGCGACCGTGACCTCTTCCAGGGGGACGTCCAGCCGAGACATCTCGTGCACGACGACCAGGTGCTCCTCGCCGTCTCGTTCCACGCTGAAGGCCGTCCCGTCGCCGGCCCGCAAGGCGGGGTGGGATTGTTGAACCGTCAATTCGATATCCTGGGGATAGTGGTTCACCCCCCGGATGACGATGAGGTCCTTGAGGCGGCCCGTAACGAACAGTTGACCGCTCTCCAGCATGAAGCCGAGGTCGCCGGTGCGCAAGAAGGGGCCATCGCCCGCCACCTGGGCGCCGAACGTCTCGACCGACGGGTGGGTCCAGTAGCCGGGCGCCACGTGCGAGCCGGCCACCCAGATTTCCCCCACCTCCTGCGGCGAGCAGGGGGCCAGGGTGTCGGGGCGGACAATGCGAAGACGCTCGTCACCCCAGGCCCTTCCGCAGGCCGGGACCCGGCGAGTGCCGGGCTCGACCCGATGCTGCGCCAGGGCCGCCGCGTCGACCGACATGGTCTGCAGCGGCTGCCCCACCGAGTTGCCCGTCACGAAGACGGTCGCCTCGGCCAGGCCATACACGGGCTGCAGGGCATCGCGGCGGAAGCCGTTCGGCTCGAAGGCCTCGGCGATCCGCTCCAGCGTCTGCGGTTGGACGGGCTCAGCCCCGTTGAAGGCGACCCGCCAGGTGCTCAGATCCAGTTCGGCCCGGTCCGAGGGCGTCGTCTTGCGCAGACACAGATCGTAGCCAAAGTTGGGGGCGCCGCTGGTGTGGGCGCGATACTGCGAGATGGCCCGCAGCCAGCGGATGGGCCGGGTCAAGAAAGCCGTCGGCGCCATTAACGCACAAGGGGCCCCCACCCAGGTGGCCAGCAACGGTTTCGTGACCAACCCCATGTCGTGGAACAAAGGCAGCCAGCTCACCAGAAACTGCCCGGCCGGATGCTGCCAGGCGGCTTGCAGCATCCGCAGGTTGCTGGCCAGGTTGAGATGCGTCACCATGACGCCCCGGGGCGAGGAAATCGAGCCGGAAGTGTACTGGAGATAGGCCAGCCGGTCTGCCGCGGGCGGTTGGAAGGAGCAGGTCGCCGGTTCCGTCACGTCGTCGGTCGCGACGATGCGCAGGTCTTGCAGCTCCCGGATCCGTTCTACCCGAGGCAGCGCCTGTCGGGAGGTGAGCACCGCCACGGGCTGTGCGTCGCCGACCACGCCCTGCAGCCGGCGCGACACCTGACTGGGGCGGGGCAGAGGCAGCGGGACGGCCACGACCTGGGCGTAGAGGCACCCGAAGAAGGCCGGCAAGAATTCCAGGCCGGACGGGTAGAGCAGCAAGGCCCGCTCGCCCGGCGCCGCGTGCGACGCCAAATGCGAAGCCACGCTTCTCGCGCGCTGGTCCAGTTCAGCCCAGGTGAAGCGAGCACCACCGTCCTGGTCATCCAACCAGACGAAGGCGAGTTCGTTCGGCGTCTGCTGGACGCGTCGATCCAAAGCCTCCAGGATCGTCGCTGCCTCAACCATCTGCCACCTCGCACGTAAACCTTGCCGTCCAGGCAACGCTGTCCACGCCTGCCTTAGTTAGGCAGATCCCGCCAGTACTCCTTTGGTGGAGGGGGTTTCTGCGCCAGGGAGAGAACAGCCGGGTCCCACCCCAACCGGTTCCAGCGGAGGATGATTGTGGAGACTGTTGCTGCCGCCCCCATGAGTGCCGTCCGAGAGTTTGTGCGGGACCACCTGGTGGGTCAGGAGGCCCTCTTCGATGCAGGTCTGGAGGCTCCGGTGGCGGCCTGCCAGGCGTTTCAGGATGCGGGGCTGGCCAACTGGTGGATTCCGACGGAGTACGGCGGCCGGGGGGTCTCGTTGGAAGACAGCGTCGACCTGGTCGAAGAACTGGCCTATGGTGATGCCGGCGTGGCCTTCACGCTGTTCATCTCCGTCCTCGCCACGGTGCCCATCCTGCTCTTCGGCACCGCCACGCAAAAACAGACCTGGCTAGGCCAACTGGCGCGGGGCGGCTACGCGGCGACCCAGGGCAGTGAGCGCGAGGCCGGGAGCGAGTTATTGAACATGACCACCACCGCCACCCGGGTGGGCGACGACTTTGTCGTCAACGGGGTCAAGTACTTTTCCACCAACGCGGCCTTTGCCGACCCGTGGCTGCTCATCGCCAAGGCGCCGGCCGAACCGCTAGGCTTCGTGGCGCTGGCGTTTTCACCGCCCACCGGCGCGATCATCCGCAAGCGGTGGCCCATGGTCGGACTGCGAGCGTCGGCCACGTACGAAGTGGAGTTCAAGGCGTGCCACGTCCCGGCGACCGCCCTGCTGGACGACATCAACGGCCTGCGGGCCCTGGAGATCGGACTCAACGCCAGCCGAATCCTCATCGCCACCACCGCGGTCGGCATGGGCCGACGCATCAGAGACCTGTGCCTGGACTATGCCAAGACGAAGCCCCTGAAGGGGGGCGTGCTGCTGGGCAACCACGTCTTCGTGGCCAAGATGGGCCAGATGGAGATGCAGTTGGACGCCATGTTGGCGGCCTGCCGCGCCGCGGGCCGCGACATGGACCGGGCCCTGGCGTCGGATGGCGGCAGCGCGTTCCGGCGGCAGGGCACGCTCAAATCGGCCCTGGTGGCGAAGATGCTGTGCGGCCAGGTCGGCTGGAACATCGCCACCGTCGGATCCGAGATGTTTGGCGGCCTGGGGTATACGCGAGAGTCGCTGGTGGAAAAGCTCTTGCGAGACATGCGACACATCTCCATCGTCGAGGGAGGCGACGACGTGCTGCGTGAGACCCTGTTCTCTCGCTACGTCCTGCCCCAGATGGGACGCCCCCGTTAGGAGTCTCTCGATACAGGAAGAGCTTTGGCGAGCGTGGCGGGGGAGCTGAACTCGCTCCAAACCAGGAGGATCGCCATGTTGGCATGAAGAATCGCGGTCTATCCGGTACCGCGGAGGATGGCGAATGGCAGCTCACAGCAATGGTGCCCAGTATGACGTGATCGTAGTTGGCGGAGGCCCGGGGGGGTCGACGACCGCCGCACTGATTGCCAAGCGTAACAACCATCGAGTCCTCCTCTTGGAGAAAGAGAAGTTTCCCCGCTATCAAATAGGCGAGTCTCTATTACCGTTCACTATTCACGGGATCGGCGGCATGCTGGGGCTGCGTGATGAATTTGCCAAGCACGGCTTCATCAAGAAGACGGGCGGATCGTTTCTGTGGGGCAAGAACCCGGAGCCTTGGCGATTCGACTTCGACGGCTCCCCCTTGCTGCGGGAGCTCGACAGCAACTTCGCCTTTCACGTAGAGCGCGACAAATTCGATAAACTGTTGCTCGACAATGCGCGCAAGCTGGGCGCCGAGGTGCGGGAGCAGAGCACCGTCAAGGACGCCATTATCGAAGACGGACGAGTGGTTGGCGTTCGTTACACCGATGTCGACGGCCACGACCATGAGGTCAGGGCGCGGTTCGTGGTAGACGCATCCGGCAACACCGGTACGCTGCACCGCCACGCCGGCACCCGGGTGTATTCGGAATTCTTTCAGAATGTGGCGCTGTTTACCTATTTTCGTGGCGCCAAGCGGCTGCCGGAACCGCATACCGGAAACTTCTACGGAGCAGCCTTCGAGGGGGGCTGGTTCTGGTTCATTCCGCTATCCGATACACTCACGAGCGTGGGAGCCGTCGTATCCAAGGAACACGTTGACGCCATCCAGAAGGCCCCGGAAAAGGCCTTTAACGAGCTGATCGATCGGTGTCCGAGCATCAAAGCCATGTTGGAAGGGTCGGAGCGCATCACGGAAGGGCTGCACGGCCAGTTCCGGGTGCGCAAGGACTATTCGTATTCCAATACCAAGATCACCATGCCGGGCTTGTATCTGGTGGGCGATGCAGGCTGCTTCATCGATCCGGTGCTGTCCACCGGCGTCCACCTGGCCACCTATGCGGGCATGTTGGCAGCCCGGTCCATCAACACATCGCTCGATGATCCCACCATTTCAGAAGAGCGCTGCCAGGAGGAATATGAAAGCCGGTACATGTCTGAGTTCGGCCGTCTGTATTCCGTTCTGATCGTCTTCTACGATCTCAACCGAGACGAGGACTCCTACTTCTGGAGTGCCAGTGCCGCCCTCAACACCGAGCACGAGCAGCAGACCGGCTTTGTCGAGCTGTTGGGGGGCTTCGGCGATCCCGAGGCCTTCTTTCACGGGGCCTGGTCGGTGAGCGACAAAGTCAAGGAGCGCATGAATCGAAAAGGCAAAGCCTTCAGGATGTTCTTCTTCGCCCCCTTCGACGAAAACGAGGTTGAAGAGGCGATGGTGGGCAAGCAGGACCTGAGCGTCCCCGGGCCGGTGGGCGTCATGCGCCGAGCGGTGCTCGGTCAGCCGGAGGAGGTTCCCGAGAGGGACGGCGGCATGATGACGACGGAAGATTTCCTGGCCTGGCGAGAACCCTCTTTGGAAGCCCTTGAGAAAGCGCGTCTGGCGAAGCCCAAGGAGGCTTCTCGCCAATACACCGAGCTCTTGACGGTCGAGGAGTAGGCAGGCTCACAGGAGATTCGATGACTGCACCGAGCTGGGCCGACCTGGAATCGAAAGGGTACGTGGTGGTTCGAAGTTGGGCATCGCCTGACGAAGTCACTCGCTTGCGAGAAGACTTCGAGGCACAGCCCCTGGATGGCAACAAGAACTACACCCTCAAGCTGCTGGGGCCAGGCATCATCGAGTGGCTCACGGGCAAGCTCCATGACACGGCCTCGCAGGTGAGATCCCATACGGACATTCGAGCCGACATGCTGGCGTTTCCGCCACCGGTCTATTTTGCCATCGATCTGGGAACGAATTTTCCCTGGCATCAGGACCATGAGAGCTTCTTTCTGCTCCAGGAGCACTATCACTACCTGAATTTCTACCTGGCGGTGGTGAAACCACGACCGGACAAGAGCAATCTCGCGGTGATTCCGTTCGATAGACTGCAGAAGCTGTCGCCGACCTTCCACGATCGGGTCAAGGGTGGGGGGGCTTCGCACATCATGAACTGGATCGAGGGACAACCCGCACTGTTTGTCGACGACCAGACCGGTCAGACCACCGTCCTGTCTTTTGACCCGGAACAAGCGGCGGCCATTCCCGAACTCGAGGCGGGCGACCTGCTGATCATCCGCGGCGACATGTTCCATAGAACGCAGGATGTCGAGACGCATCGGATATCGGCCTCTTTTCGAATGGCTGACTCGCACG